>NZ_NALQ01000006.1:0-102614 GCF_008680225.1 Prevotella sp. LMAG:51
TATATTCCTTTCCGTTTTCCGACTGATAGAAAGGTTCGAAGATATGCTGCAGGGCGTTAGCCTCTATTCCGCTGCCCGTGTCGCAGACGTCGAGATAGAACATGTTGTCGGCACACCATGTGATGACGCTCACCTTGCCCGACTTGGGAGTGAACTTCATGGCGTTTGACAGCAGGTTGTTCATCACCTTGCTTATGTAGTCGGGTATGAAGTCCATTGCCATCTGGTTTTTCTCCACATACTGCAATGCGATTCCTTTGTTTGTGGCATACGGCTTGTATCCCTCCACTATCATTTCCACGTAGGCACACACGTTTCCGTTTGTCCATTCCGGATTGCCGATGTTCGACTTTATCTTCGAAATGTCGAGAATCTGGTTGATGAGCATGAGCAGGTTGCGTCCCTGCTTCTCTATCGTCATCATCTTCTTCCGGCTGTCGTCGTCCAGGTTCTTCTTGTCCTTCGCCATGTCGTGGCTCAGACCGAGGATCAGCGTCAGCGGTGTGCGGAATTCGTGGGTGATGTTGGTGAAGAAGTTCTCCTTCATCTTCATGTATCGTTGCTGCATGGCAAACGATTTTCGTCTTGCCTTCAGTGTGTATGCCATCATCAGCGTGATGCCGAGCAGCAGTATGGCGGCGGCGGCAAGCATCCTTTTCTGCATCCTCTGCTCGTTCAGGTGCTGCTCGTTCAGCATCCTGTCCTTCTCCTTCTGCCTCTGGTTCAGGTCGCTGTGCAGCTTTTCGATTTCAAAGAGGTTTCTGGCGTTCATCGTGCTGTCCTCTATGCTCTTTGCCCTGGCGTAGCAGTCGAGTGCCTTCTGGTAGTTGCCGTTGCTCTTGTATAGTTCCGACAGTATCTTCAGTATTCTCGGGTCATATTCCCTTGTGCCGATTTCGTTGGATTGCATTCTGACAGTCTCCAGATATTTCCATGCGCTGTCCGGCTTGTTTGCAGCCACATACGCCTCGGCGAGCGCCGAACAAGGTTGCAGCCAAAGCCATGCGTCGCGGTCGCGGTTTATCGTTCCCATTGATTTTCTGAACAGTTCTATGGCGTTCTCATACCTGTTTTTTTTCATCTCCAGACTTCCAAGATGCATGTAGCAGTATGCCACTCCGGTCCGCGAGTTGCATTTCTTGCTGTGATACATGGCACGGTTGTAGTATATCCGTGCGGAGTCTATCATTCCCCTTTTCTCAAACACCATTCCCAGGTTAGAGCAGTCCACGTTCATTCCCAGGTCGCTGCCCAGCCTCGTCTCTATGGCGAGCGCTCTTCTCAGCATCTCGTCAGCCTTCTGGTAGTGGCCCACGGCCATATACGAGTTTCCGCATCCGTTGTATCCGATAGCCATACACTTCAGATATTTGTATCTCGCCTCCTGTATTGACAGAGAGCTCACCTCCACGGCAGCGAGATGGTTTGACAGGGCATCGTAGTATAGTCCCATTCTGCGGTAGTTCACTCCCAGGTCGTTCAGAGCACTAGCCCTCATCAGCGTGTCGTCGAGTTCTGTGGCGATTTCGAGCTGCTGCTGGTGTGCCGCTATCGCACTGGTGTAGCGGTTGGCGTTCAGGAAGCAGTGACCCAGTTCGGCGTATGCCGCCATCTCCTTGTCGCGCTCTTCCGATTTCTTGTATCTGTTCACGAGTGCAGTCAGCGAGTCGATGTTCTTGCTGCGTATCGCTGAAGTGTCGAGCTGCAGCCGCTGGCTTTCGGTGTATGATTCAGACGCATTGTTTCGCCGTTGGCATGCCGTAAGGTTTAGCATAGCCAACAGTATAGCGAAGAGGTATCGTAGTTGGTCTTTTTTCATAGCTTGACTTACCCTAAAAAAACTTGACACTTTTGGATGCCTAAAACAAAAGTGTATGAGAACAAAAGTAAAACGTGAAAGAGATCGTGTCCTAAATGAAGCGACAGGTCAGTATGAATGGGTATGGGTAGAATCCACTCGCTACATTCATGATGAAGAAGATCGAGTACTTGCTGCACTTGATTTCCTTAAAGGCGAGAATACGCCTGAGGAATTAGTTGAGAAACATCATATTTCCAACATTCAGGTGCTGTTTTCTTGGGTAGGTCGTTATCTTTCTGAAAATCGTTTAGTATCTTTGCAGGAGAACAACGATGACACTATGGCAAACAAAAGTAAAGACGAGCAGATCAGAGAATTGAAAGCAGAGCTCAAGAAAGCAAGAAAAGAGGCAGAACTAGAGAAACTACGTGCCCATGCCTACGACACAATGATTAACCTTGCAGAAGAACGATTCAATATTCCAATAAGAAAAAAATCTGGCACCAAACAGTAAGTCTGCTCCGCGAAGAGTCTTCACCAGCATCGATGAATACCCTTTGCAGGCTGTTTGGTTATAGCAGACAGTCGTTCTACAACCGTGAAGATCCAGACAATGACTTTGTCGATAATGCCTTAGAAACCATGATAGTGGAGAAGGCCAGAGAATACCGTAAGGATAACCCTGGACTTGGTTGTGCCAAACTATACCTCATCGTCAAACGCTTGTTTGAATCCACTGATCGTATGCCTGGACGAGATGCGTTCATAGAATTGCTCCGTGCCAATGGATTGATGGTGCAGTTGAAAAGACGTCGTCACTACAAGACAACTGACTCCAGTCATCATTACCACAAGTATGACAACTTGATAAAGGATGTGGTTCCCATGCGACCTAACGAAATATGGGTCAGTGACATAACGTACATAGAAACAACTGAGGGTGTGTGTTACTTGTCGCTTATCACGGATGCCTATTCTCATAAGATTGTGGGATGGGCAGTAGGACCGACCTTGGAAACCATATACCCATTGGAGGCACTGCGTATGGCACTGGCAACAATTGACGATGAAACAGCATCCCGTCTCATCCATCATTCTGATAGAGGAAGCCAGTACTGTAGTGCTGCATACGTTAAGGAGCTAAAGGCACATAATATAATGATAAGCATGACCCAAAGCGGTGATCCTCTCGAAAATGCCATTGCAGAACGCGCCAATGGCATCATCAAAACAGAATGGCTCTACAAGATGAGCATACCGTCAATAGAGAATTGTAAGGAAGAACTGACTCGTATCATACGTTTCTATAATACAGAACGTCCGCATATGAGCATTGGATACAAGACTCCCGAAACGGTACATACAGAAGTTGGAGAACAAAAAAGGTGTTGGTGCAATCCATGGAACAGACCTGCTGCCACAGGCAGCTGATAGGTTTTTCTTAGCCATACAGCATCTCCTAAAATAATGGGCGCTGCCCCGAAAGACAACGCCCATACCACTATTTCAGTGTGATGCAGAAACCTATTGCTGGCGAGTTGCTCCTCAGCAGAGCTCGCTTCCTCTTCGGCTTCTGACAGCAAAATTACGAAATATTTTTATTTCTTGCACTAATCAAAGGAATAATCATTAACTTTGCAATTGGAATGCGAGAAGGTAGTAAAGCAAATCAGTTTACTGATGAAATCTTGTAAAACAAATCAGTTCAACTAACAGAACTTGTAAAGTAAAACAGAGAACTGAATAAAAGTTGTAAACCTAATTAGTTAATCGCATCCAATTCTGTCAACTAATTTTAGGAATAGTCATTATGTGTCGAAAAGTGTAGCTTTGTATTGATATTATGTGTCAGAAATTGTAAGTTTTCGCCATCGTCATGTATCGAAAAGTGTATTGATCTGGCTGTTTTATGTGTCTGAAAGTGTAATAGTCAGGATTGTTATTGTGCTTTTCCAATGAATTTCTTATATTTGCAGAAGAGTAGGGTAGTCTGCCGCACTCATTGATGAAAAACGAGATTGATGGTCTGCCGGCCATTTGTGACATTAGATATTAACCGATAACAAAAACGAAAGAATTATGAAAAGATGCGCATTGTTACTGATGATTTTTGCATTCCTGCAAACCTGTGTGGCTCTTTCAGCCGAACCGTTCACCAAGAAGCAATATGAAGAGATGGTGAGACTGTTCAACGACCACCAGCAATCCAACGTCAAGCAACCATTTGACAAGTGGACCACGCTGCCGCTGATAAACAAGCCGGAGGGGCTCAAAGTGGTTTTCCTTGCTTCGGAGAATGAGGCAACGGGAGGCTTTTTCTTCGTGGACAGTACCGACGGCAAGGTGAAGACAATCACGACATACACCTCACCAATGAAGTTCGCTTTCTATTCCATGTCGATAGAGGGCGGCAAGATAGGACTGACGGCGTTGGCTGGAGGACCGTGTGTCTCTTATTGGACATATTCCGTGTTCCCCGACAAGGCAGATTATTATGTCTTCGTGAATGAATGCTACGGAGAAGTGACGGAGGCCACAAGTACTACTACCGACAAGCTCGATTCGGAGATTGCCAGGATTACAGTGAAGCAATTCATGATGGAGCATGACCCGGTGGGGGAGTGGCATAAGCTGCGCCGCTGATGATACAGTAGATATCCAATCCCCAAACGGCATAATGACCAATTCGGGATATAAGACAAAATCCAAGCAAACCCTAATGACCGATATCCAAGCAAACCCTAATGACCGGTGTCGGATAAAAAACCGCCCCATCGTCGTTGGTCTCCCAACGAGTGACGGGGCGGTTGACAATTCATTAGCGAGTTGTTCAGGATAATCCTGTATGCGCTATATATATAATGTGCGACAAGATTTCAGAACCTCACTTTCTAAGAACATGATTTATGTTTGAAAATATGTTGCTTCTTGTGAGTTGGATTACAGGTTGTTTGAGACTTCAAGTATGTTCTTGATGCACGTTGTGTTGCGGTTGTCTTCCAACCATACCCTACCGTTCTTCTTGTCAAACTTCTTCACTGTAAACTTATCCTCATAAGAATCTACGTATACACCGAACACCTTGTCTCCAGGTTTGAACGAAGGTTTCAGACTGATGAGCTTACAGTCGCTGCGCTTGGCAACGTAGATGTGGCCTGCAAAACCAGAGATGAGCACCTTGTCGTCTGTAAGCGAGATGATGTATCCCGCCTTCTTCTGTCCTTCCTCTTCGTATGCCACCTGCATGCCAGGAGCCCATTCGCCTTCTTTCAGCACTCTGAATGTGCCGGGCTTAATCTTCTCGTCCTCTTTGAATTTCTTCACCTCTCCGTTCTTTATAGACCAAGACAAGTCGAGGTAAGACACCGTAGGAGCCTTAGGGTCAGAGGCATCGGTCACGATGGCACGCTTCAGGCCAGATCCTGACTGCCACCATGTGAGCAGGATGTCGCCCACCTTTGCCGTGGCGTCTGATGGCAGAGGTATAATCAGGGCATTAGGCACATCATATTCTTTGCCGATGTGATCCACCTTTGTGCTGCCCACTCCAGGTTCCGTCACTTCAGCACTATAGAATACGTAGGTCCTTTTAGACAGATCCTTGTCTTCTTGCAGATACTCTTGATAGTAAGACGGCGTAAGAACGGTCTGTCCCTTCTCCACGTCCACCTTCACGTCTCTCGGGAAGTCCCATGGCCATGGGTCCACGTTGCCAGCCTTTGCCTTGTCACCTTCATTCACTTCTGTAGAGTCAGCGTCAGGATTCGGTCCGTCCACTTTTTTGTTTCCACAGCTCATTGTCGTCAGAAACGCTCCCGCAAAAAGCGAAGCAATAATGATATTCTTCTTCATAGTCTTATTGTTTTAAGTTGTTGTTATAGTTTTCTTGGTCACTTCCAGGGGTCTTTGTCTGCCGGAGTGCGTATGTCGGTGAGGGCAATCATCACGTTGGTTACAAACCATCTGCCCGTAGACTCCTTGTATCTCATCGTGATAGGAGCCGGCGAGTCAGCGCCTCCGCTGTGCAGATACACCTTTGCCCATTTGTAGCCGCCGTCCTCGCTGAACGAGTTCTTGTCAGAAGTCACCTTGATGGTGTACGGCATTGTCGGCGTGTAGCTGTTGGCAGGTGTCGCACCGTCGAAGAAGGCGTAAGTGATATAACTCTTGTTGTCCTTCGATTTCAGCAGCCTCCTGTTCACGAGCTCCTTCTGCGACTGCGACCACTGTGTCGGACCGTTCAGGTATTCCAGCATCTCCCATGTGGCGTTGAGGTCGTTGTTGATGTTACACAGGGCAGCCACACACAGGGCAGCCGTCTTGTGAGGAGTGTTGAGCGACGCCTCGGGCAGAGCTTTCATTTCCGCCAGGTTCTTTGGCAGGGCGTTGAAAGTGAAGGTCTCTGTGCGCGGTGTGGTGTCCACTTCTCCCGGTGTGCCGTCGAGGTTCGCTCCCGGGTCATTTGCCGATGAACCGCCATTGTTCGTTCCGCCCGTGTTTGTTCCGCCCGTGTTTGTTCCGCTGTTAGGCTTGTCAGTGCCGTCATCATCCTTTGAGCATGATGTGAGGCTGAGCGATAGTAAGGCTAATGCCATCAAAAAGAACTTTCTCATAATTGTCAATTCGTTTTTAGTTATCATGTTGAGCATGTAGTGGGAGCAAGGATCCGTGGGAGTCTTAATGTCAAACTTATATACTATATTTATTCCTAAACCTTTTATCCTTTACTCTTTTCTTCTTTGATCCCATGGATCCCTGCTCCTTTATGCATGCGTTATTATTAATTTTTAGTATTGGTTCCTTTTTATCCCATCCTATATCAGCCAGCCGATGGGCTTCGCTGCATTAGTTGCGTTTTGTATTCAATTTCTCTGCAATCAGCTTTTTGCCCTTCGCAGAGAAGGCGAAGATCACGGCTCCCACTACAGCCAGGAGCAGGATTCCTGTGAGCGGACGATAGAACAGCCATGCCAGTGCGATGATTGTTACAGACCATGCAAAGCCCAATACGCCGCAGATGAGCGATACTCCTAATGCGAAGATGTTTGCCACGAAAGGTATCACCTTCAGCAGAGTCTCTGCGATGCCCAGTATGCCGCGCAGACCGGAGATTACGAGCAGCACGCCGATTACGCGGAGCACCCAAGTCAGCATGCTGTTGCCCTCGTGCTGCTCGGTGAACATCTGGTCGGCAGTCTGCACACCCTGTCTGATTACCGACAGCTGCTTGCCGTTCTTTGCCGTATAGTTAGAGAATGTGTTGCCGTTCACCACTGCGATGACCGACACGTCGCCCGGATCACACTGCTTGTAAGTCACTCTCACGTCGCCGATTTCAGGAGTAGCCGAGTTCATGCCCATATATATCGTGTTGCCCTGAACATGAATGCATTCAGCATTATAGGCGTTAGCAGACTTCTGTTCCACGGAGTCGTTAGCGTTCTGGGTCTCCTTGTTTTCAGCCGTCTCGTTGCTCTTGCTGCCGTGTTTCGACTTGTAGATCTTCACTATCTGCTTGTCCAGTTCGCGCAGCTTGTCGTCGGTTAGAGTCACCTTTGTCTCCGTATTTGTAGAGAGCGACGTCACTTGACTTTCGTTCAGCTTGTAGGCACCGAAGGTCACTTCCTTAGCGTCCCATCTCTCCCTCTTCAGGTCGGCAAGCACGAAGTTGCTGTTCTTATACTGAGGGTCGTGGAATTCGCTGGAGTTCACCGGTTCGCTCTTCCACCCCTTTTCATAAGTATATGTGGTTACAGTCTCTTCGCTGCCGCCGAGCTTGTCTTTCTTCGTCTTCTTGGCAACCTCCACCCACTGATAGTATTCCACACTGCGCTGCAGGGCAATTGCGCCAACTTTGATTCCGAACACATCGTCGGTCAGTGTGTCTTTTGTCGTGGCGAGTCCTGTGGCATGTACGAGTTTGCCGTTTAGTGACGGGCTGATGTTTGTGATGTCTTTCATCTCCACATAGTTGCCCTGTGCCTCTTCAAGCATTCTGGTGGTTTTCACCGCTCTGCCTTCGTTCCACCATAATAGACAGGTTCCGATGATGAACATGAGGATTCCGGAGAATACACCGCCTACTGAATTTTTCAGTCTGCTACCGTAGCTGGTAGTTGTTGTTTCTGTGTATGCCATAATAGTTATGTTTATTGGTTAATATTTCTTGTTTGGTTTCATCAGGTGAGGAGTTCCTTTCCCCTTTGCTCCCCTTGGCCTGTTGTTCTGTCAATTTATCAGGATTTATCCTTTGTCAGTTTCTGTGAGGAAATTTCCCGACACGCTTTGTTTTTTGTCTGGGGCAAAGTTACGGATGAAACCGGATATCCCACATTGCAAATCTTCTCAAAAAACTTGCAATTCCTACTTATTTCATTTTTCCTCCCGTCTTCGGCGGCGTTTCCCTGATGACAAAACCGGCAGTTTTGCCAACTCCAGTAAATAAAACCTTTTACTTTGAACGAACTCGACATTTTCAAAACTTACACTGCTAAAGTGTTGATACATAATGTGTTAAATAACGATTCTGACAGGATTTGCCAATTTTGATGTTGCCTATAAGAGCCTTGAGGCAATAATTCTTGATTTTTCCTTCAAAAACATCATTTTCCAGTCTTCAGATTCAATTTTCCTTCAATCTTTCAGTGCTTTCCTAAGTTATCGCCAATGATGCTAATAATCATCTCTGTGTATACAGTAATATCCTGTTAGCATTCATTATATCGGCTATCCCCCTTCTTGTATGCCTCAAATCTTTGTATATTCCTGCGTCTGTTCCGATTTCATTAAGTTATTTTACCAAAATGTCAATTTGAGAAGATTTGCAATTTTTTTGGAAGAAAATGCAAGCTGATTTCCTTTGTTTCATCCTTACCTTTGCACCAGCAAGAGCGATGAACAGCCAGGCTGCATCGCTACCATCACAAAAATACGATATATATGATATTGCGCTCCGTGTGAAAGTGGGCGTCGGGAGGTTGCCGAAAGGCAGACATCATGGTTGATGGGGATCAACGGAGGCATACCGTTTGCCTCGGGAGCCGGATAAACAATACCGGCTCCAATCCCCGCCAGCATGGATAGGATGAGAAAGACCATTGATGCAATGGTATACATATTATATATGCATTGACTCAAGACGGAAAATAGATGACGGAAAACAGACGTAAGGCGAAAAGACGAAACCATAATTAAAAACTGATAATATAAAGAGTGAGGCAATAACATTCATCAACCATAAACTATAAGATTATGAAAATGACAAAGACTATCGTTGCCCTCGCACTCCTGTTTGGATGCAGCGCAACAACAAACGCACAGATTGGCGGACTCCTGAATAAAGCAAAGAAAGCCGCCAAGGAAAAAGTGGAAAATAAAGTGAAAAAGGCAAAGAACGACGCTCGGAACAAGGCAGAAGACGCAGCCATGGAGAAGACTGGTATGAAGAAGGCCGACTACGACCCCAACCGCAAGTATAAGCCAAGCAAGGAAGCTCTCGCTGCCGACCCGCAGGCTAACGACCAGACAATAGAGAAGGGCTTCACCAAGAGCATCGGCGACATCCATGCCTGCTATGAGCAGATTCAAGACGTTACACTCTACTCACCTTATTACACCGACGACGCCAAGCGCTTCTACGGCATAGGAGCTGAAGAGGGCACGTTCTACAACATCTTCTTCGGAATGTTTTCAGAAACATTGAAGTATGACGGTATTCACAAGGCATACCATTATCCTAACTTCACTCCTGTGAATCTGGCTAACGACCAGATACAGGTGCCTTGCGACGAGTTCGTTCTCAACTTCTGGACTTGCCGTTTTATGGCTGACCCTAAGTCGGAGAAAGCTCTAAAGGAGTTTGTCTATGCCTACACTTGGCTCAATTCTATGAATGTGAAAGCTATCCGCCACTATGCCATGAAGGACGAGACGGCAGGCGTGATCGGCGACAACGCAATACTGCCTTCTAATTTCCGGCAAATGCGCTACGACCGCGACAACATGGCTTATGGTCTGGCAGTCACCGTCACTCCATACGAGAATCTGCTGAAGCTTGCCAACGAATGTGCTGCAGGCATCACGGCAAAGGACGGCAGCGGTTTCTCAAGACTGCTCTATCACCTCGTGCTCAAAGTGCTCGTTGACGACTTCCTGCCAAGACACAAGGATGCGAAGAACGATGATTCGTTGAGGCTCTTGAGTCTGAAGCTCGATACTCCGCGCATCGGAGAGCTCCTCGACGCTTATCAGAATGACTTCGTTGATGCTGTTTCAGAGCCTAAGGGCGTCACCGTGGATGCCAAGACCCGCAATGCCGGTATCGCTGCAGCGAAGAAATTCGCAGGTGCAAACTTCGAGAAGGCTGTGTTCACAAAGAGCTCATGGCAGACGTTCAAGGAGTCTAAGTATCCTTACCGCATAACAGCCTACGCTCTTCCTATCGCTATCATCACCAAGGAAGGCGGCAAGCGCTTCGTGCAGTATTGCACTCTCACCAAGTCTGCCAACGGTTCGAACTACTTCGTGCAGGCTGGTAGCGACACACGCAAGCATCCGATCAAGTAGACAAGATAACGGGTAGGCAAGGAGATTTGCATCACTTGTTTATAAACTTAAACAATGATTGTCAAGGAAAGCAAATCCCCTTGTCTACTTGTCAACTCGTCAACTCGTTTACTAACCAATAAAAAAACTACAATTATGAAGAAGATTTTACTTACCATCGCCTCCTTCGCACTGGCAATTGCAGTCAATGCACAGGTGAGCGTAACGCAGCAGAATATCAGCGTGATAGAGAATAATCCGAACATGACTCAACGTCAGCACAGTCAGGTAGTGGCAAAAGCACCGAAGAAGATAGCAAGCAACCAGCGCTGGGTGGGCTATTACTCTTCGGATGCTCTCGCAGACCCTGACGATGGCATGGGAGTTCCGTCATATCCAGGCGAGAACAAGGTTGGCATATACCTTACGGAGTCGATTCTTGAACCTTATATCGGTATGAAGATTGTAGGCATCCGCTTCGGACTCTGTGAGGATATCGGTCAGTCTGGCGTATACCTTCACCGAATTGTTGATGGTATTCCAGGTCAGGTAGTTACCTCTAACTACGTTCAGTATGGCAAAACCGGCTGGAATCAGGAGGATTTTCCTAAGCCTTACGTCATAAAGGAAGGCGAAGAACTTGCAGCAGTTTTCGAATACACACAGTATGGTGATCAAGAAGACCACTCGTTTCCGCTCTCGTTTGTAAAAGAAGGAGATGGCAGCATTCCTATATGGTACTGGTGTTTGTATAACGGTACGAACTATTCATGGAACCAGTTCGACGCAGGCGGAAAAAACCTTAGTATCCAAGTGCTTGTAGAGGGCGACTTTCCCGTAGGTTCATCGGTTGAGAGCGTCACTGCAAGTGGCAATGCCGTTGAGGTGGCACGCTACAACGCTGCCGGACAACTCATCAACGGCAAGCAGAAGGGGCTGAACATCGTGAAACTCAGCGACGGAACGACACGCAAGGTGATGGTGAGATGATTCCCGGTTTTACGTGGAGTCAAACAGCCAAATCACAATCATTGGAAAGGATAGCAATTCTCCAGGAAATGGGCACCACCGTTGCCACAAGTGGGCACGGTGGTGCCCAAAACTGTGTCCAAAATATTCACAAATCGTTTTTTTTGTTTTCTCTTTTCTTGGTCATAAAAAAGGACTGCACGGTTTCACAACCAGGCAGCCCCAAACTTAAACAACCAATAAAAGAAATAGATTGTACATATAAATATGTGTAGTCATATCAGAGGGACCAATCTAAAATCCCCATGACGTCTTTTCAAAATCTTTTTCTGTTAGCCGTCGTTATCTGATGAACAGCAGTTCGCGATACTTAGGCAGAGTCCACAGCTCGTCGCTCACCGTGAGCTCCAGCTTGTCGATGTGGTAGCGAATCTGCTCCATCTTAGGAGCCACCGTGTCGTGGTATGCCACAGCCTTGGCACGCTCGTCGGTAAGCTTGTTTGCCACCTTGCGCGCGTTGACCAGTTCCTCCACACCCTTCTCGATAATCTGTGTGCGCTCGGCGATGTCCTCGATAATCTTGATGTTTCTCGAGCTCAGCTTTTCAGCCTTTTCCTCCGGGAACACCATACGCATGTTCTGCACGTTTTTCAGCAGCATGCTCTGATAGTGGGTGGCAACAGGAATGATGTGGTTCATCGTGAGGTCGCCCATCACGCGTGCCTCTATCTGAATCTTCTTGGTGTAGGTCTCCCATTTCACCTCGTTGCGCGCCTCAAGCTCCTTCTTCGTCATAACGCCCAGCTTTGTGAACATCTCTACGGAAGAGTCGCTCAGATAGTTGTCGAAGATCACCGGACAGCTTGTCTCGCAGTCCAGTCCGCGCTTCTTTGCCTCCTCTACCCATTCGTCAGAATAGCCGTTGCCGTCGAAGCGTATAGGCTTGCAGGTCTTGATATCCTGGCGCAGAACGTCGATGATAGCTTTTACCTTGTCCTCGCCCTTCTCGATGAGAGCGTCAACACGAGTCTTGAAGTCAACCAGAGCCTCTGCCACGGCAGAGTTCAGAGCGATCATCGCTGCTGCACAGTTAGCCTCAGAACCCACGGCACGGAACTCGAAGCGGTTTCCGGTGAATGCGAAAGGCGATGTGCGGTTGCGGTCGGTGTTGTCGATGAGCAGTTCTGGAATTTCCGGAATGTCCATCTTCATTCCCTGTTTGCCCGCCATGTTGAACACATCCTCGCTGTCACTGTTTTCTATCTTGTCGAGCAGAGTTGAGAGCTGAGTGCCGAGGAATGACGATATGATTGCTGGAGGAGCCTCGTTGGCACCCAGACGGTGAGCGTTTGTGGCGCTCATGATAGACGCCTTGAGCAGTCCGTTGTGGCGGTATACACCCATCAGTGTTTCCACGATGAATGTCACGAAGCGCAGGTTTGCCTCCGGAGTCTTGCCGGGAGCATGGAGCAGCACGCCGGTGTCGGTAGACAAGCTCCAGTTGTTGTGCTTTCCGCTGCCGTTGATGCCGGCGAACGGTTTCTCGTGAAGCAATACTATGAATCCATGTTTGCGAGCCACCTTCTTCATGAGCGACATGAGCAGCATGTTGTGGTCTACGGCGAGGTTTGTCTCCTCAAAGATAGGAGCTATCTCAAACTGGTTTGGCGCCACCTCGTTGTGGCGTGTCTTGCATGGGATAGATAGTTCGAGAGCCTGTATCTCAAGATCCTTCATGAACGCCTGCACACGGTCAGGAATCGTTCCGAAGTAGTGGTCGTCCATTTGTTGGTTCTTTGCAGAGTCGTGTCCCATGAGTGTGCGGCCGGTGAGCATGAGGTCAGGGCGGGCACTGTATAGGTCGGCATCCACGAGGAAGTATTCCTGCTCCCATCCCAGGTTGGAAGTCACCTTTGACACCTTAGGGTCGAAATAATGGCATACGTTCGTTGCAGCCACGTTTACGGCGTGCAGCGCGCGGAGCAGCGGAGCCTTGTAGTCGAGCGCCTCTCCGGTGTATGATATGAATACGGTAGGGATACAGAGAGTGTCGTCGATGATGAAGACAGGCGATGTAGGGTCCCATGCCGAATATCCGCGCGCCTCGAAGGTGTTGCGGATTCCGCCGCTTGGGAACGAGCTGGCATCAGGCTCTTGCTGCACGAGCAACTTGCCGGAGAATTCCTCAATCATTCCTCCCTTGCCGTCGTGCTCGATGAAGGCATCGTGCTTCTCTGCTGTTCCGCCGGTGAGCGGCTGGAACCAGTGTGTGTAGTGTGTCACGCCATTCTCCTCAGCCCATTGCTTCATGCCGTTAGCCACGGCGTTGGCGATGCTGCGGTCGAGTGTGGCGCCATTGTCAATTACGTCTATGAGTTTGTCGTAGACGTCGGCTGGCAGGTATTTGTACATTTTGGCACGGTTGAAAACGTATTTTCCGAAATACTCTGACGGACGTTCCACCGGTGCTATAACTTCTTCAGGGCGTTTCTTGAACGCCTCTTCTACAACCTGGAATCTTAAATTAGCCATTGTTTTTTAAGTCGATTTTATTGATGTTCTGTTTTCAGTTTGCAAAGGTAATGCTTTTTCTTGTTTCCGTATACCTTTTTGTAATAATATTTGTGACGTTTAATATCTTTTTGTAGTCTATTGTTGATAAATGTTATGAATATTGTTCTTTGCGCCTGCTGTATTTTATGCTTTCATCCATTTGGCAAGGCGCTGCATCGCCTCCTCGCAGTCTTCGCGCTCGCCGAAGGAAGTGAATCTGACGAAGCCCTCTCCGCTCGGTCCGAAGCCGACACCGGGAGTGCATACTATCTGTGCTCCGTAGAGCAGCTGCTCAAAGAATTTCCAGCTGTCCACACCGTCGGGAGTCTTCACCCACAGGTATGGAGCGTTCACTCCGCCATATACTCTGAAGCCGAGCTTCTTCAGTGCGTCGTACATCAGTCTGGCGTTGCCCATATAATAGTCAATCACCGCCTTGGTCTGCTCCTTTCCCTCAGGAGAGTATATCGCCTCGGCAGCCCGTTGGCTGATATAGCTTGTGCCGTTGAACTTGGTGCATTGTCTGCGGAACCAGAGCGTGTTCAGGGCGATGCGCTCCTTGCCGTCGATGGTCACGGCGGTGAGTTCCTTCGGTATCACGGTGTATCCGCAGCGCACTCCGGTGAAGCCGGCCGTCTTTGAATAGCTGTGGAATTCTATCGCCACCTTGCGCGCTCCCTTTATCTCATAGATGGAGTGGGGGATGTGAGGTTCCGTGATGTATGCCTCGTATGCGGCATCGTAGAGAATCAGTGTGTCGTTCTTCAGAGCGTAGTTCACCCATTTCTTGAGTTCCTCCTTTGTTATCACCGTGCCCGTAGGGTTGTTGGGATAGCAGAGGTATATCATGTCTACGCGATGGTCGGGAATCTGCGGCACGAAGTCGTTGGTCTCCAGGCATGGCATATAGGTGACGTTGCTCCACTTGCCGTTTTCGAGCACTCCCGCCCTGCCGCACATCACGTTGGAGTCGATGTATACCGGATATATAGGGTCGGTCACTCCCAGACTGTTGTCCCATCTCACCAGTTCGCCGATGTTTCCAGTGTCGCTCTTCGCTCCGTCGTTTACGAACACCTCGCTCGGGTCGAGACGGATGCCTCGCGGCAGGAAGTCGTTTTTCACTATCGCCTCGCGGAGCCACAGATAGCCCTGCTCCGGTCCGTATCCATGGAATGTCTCCTTGTGGGCCATGTCGTCAACTGCCTTGTGCATGGCGTCGATGACGGCAGGCACAAGCGGACGCGTCACGTCGCCGATGCCGAGGCTGATGACTCTGGCCTTGGGATTAGCCACCTTGTAGGCATTCACCTTCTTGGCGATGTCGGCAAAAAGGTAGTTCTTCTGAAGTTTCAGGTAATGTTCGTTTACTAATGCCATATTGAAATTCTTTTTATTTGTTGTAAGTGTCGTTGTTGTTTGTTATGTGAGCGTTGTCGCTTGTTGTAAGTGTCGTTGTCGTTTCCTCTTTCATCTGTGTCTCTGTCTGCCGGCAGGTCATTCTCCGATTTCCCCGTCGAAGACGATTTCCGCCGGTCCGGTCATATATACATGGTTGTCAGTTGTTCGCCATTCAATCTGCAGCGTGCCGCCGTCCATGCGGATTTCGCTCCGGCGCGATGCCCGTCCGGTGAGTGCCGCCGCCACCGCCGTGGCACAAGCCCCTGTGCCGCAAGCCATCGTTATGCCGCTGCCGCGTTCCCACACACGGGTGCGGATGGCTCCGTCGGACAATATCTGTGCGAACTCGATGTTGCAGCGCTCAGGGAAATTGCTGTCGCGCTCCATCACGGCACCGTATCTTGCGATGTCTATCGTGTCGATGTCGTTGAGGAAAGTCACGAAGTGTGGATTTCCCATACATACGAAAGTTCCCTCAAACCGTCTGCCCTCAGCCAAGAGTATGCCCCCGCTGAGATCGGCATACTGCCGGTGGTTCTCCGTCAGCGGTTCGAGCATGTCAACGGTGACGCTCTCCACAGTCTTTCCCTCGCTGTCGAGATGCAGCATCAGCGTCTTTATGCCGGAGAGGTTTTCCAGTTTTATCTCCGTCTTGTCGGTGAGTCCACGCTCATAGAGATATTTCCCGATGCAGCGCGATGCGTTTCCGCACATCATCGCCTCAGACCCGTCGGCATTGAAAATCCTCATTCTGTAGTCGGCAGCGTCGGTGGTGGGTCGGCAGATGAGCACCAGTCCGTCGCCTCCGATACCCTTGTGGCGGTCGCTCCATCTTACGGAAGCCGAATTGGGGTCGTTTACATCATATAATAATGTGTTGACGTATATGTAGTCATTGCCAGCACCGTGCATCTTGGTGAAATGAATCTTCTTGTCTGACATCTTGCGTTTTGTTTGTTGTTAGGTTTAATCCCCCAATCGGTCATTATACCGTTTTGGTATCTCTAATGACCGATTTAGGCTTAATTTGTTTGCTTCGGCTGCAAATGTACAACAAATTGATTTATGTTGCTGCAAATACCGATACATTTTTGCGTATTTTTTTAATCTAAATAACGAATTGTAAGAGTTTGAGGACAGAAAAATGCTTTCCGTTATTGTAATGATGTTTTTCACTTATAGGTTTTCCGGATGTCGCCACGTAGATAATAGCCTGTTGGCGGAATTTATTTAATTTGGTCGATATGAGTAAAAGTTGCCCATATCGCTGATTTTCAGTAAAACCAAGAATTGTCGAAAAACTGTCAGATTGTCTGGTTTTTGGTTGTAACATTCTGACAAACAGATAGTTGACTGCCTGGCGATTATCAGCCGATTGTCTGGATGGTTTGCTGATGAAAGGAATTGTCAGGTGTGAGGAATTATCAGGTGTGAGGAATTGTCAGATGAAAGGAATGTCAGCTGTGAGTAATTCAGACTGCAGGAATGGCATGCGCTGGCAGAATCCTGAAATCAGGAATATGAGTATTACAACATCAGCTTATTGGGCAGACGCCTGACATCAAATCTGCCCAACAGGGGCAAGCACGTTGCCCATGATGGGCAAGCACGTTACCCCAGTTGGGCAAGCAGCGTGCCCAATTTTAGCCCGAATCCGTCATTAGAATTAAGAAATTAGTTCCGCCAACGGGTAGATAATACGATAGTCGCAATGCCGACCGGTAAGGTGCAACATTGCGACTATATCTTCTCCAATTATGAGATGACGTTTCTCAGGTTTCCTTGTCAATACGGCTGCTTCTTGAAATTCATATCAGAGGAGTCATAAAAGCAGGCAACATTAATACATTGCCATCCTTATGCAGGTCTTTTGTGTATAACAGGTATGGTTGGCTGATTCTGTCGGAGTATTTCTTGCAGAAGGCATCCAGGGAAGCGTGAGTCTTATAGCCCGATGACTTCACTTCTATAGGACAGAGTTTGTTGCCTCTCGACAAGAGGAAATCCACTTCGTATGAATGAGTCTCGTCTTTAGGGAATGTATAGTAGAACAATTTGTTGCCTGACGCCCTGAGCATCTGGGCTATCAGGTTCTCATATACATATCCAAGATTGGCGGTGAGTTTGTCGTTGAGCAATTTCTGGTATATTATGTTCTCCGTAAAATCCTTGTCCCAGAATGCCAGTGTTATGAACAGTCCTGTGTCACCGATATATAGTTTGTATTTGCCGAAATCAGCAGTTAGCGGCATACCGACATTAGGGTCGTCGGCATGATATGCCACGTTTACAGTCTTGCTGTCTTCCAGACAAAGAATCATTTCGTCGATCTTGCTGCTTCCCACATTGCCTACCACCGTAGTGGGTTGGTAACGCAGCAGATTGCGGCTTAGTTGGGAAGGAATCGCCATGAATAACTTGGATATTCTACCTGTGGCGTCGATTTTGCGGAAATCATCCGCATATAGCTGGATGATTTGGCGTTTTACCATGTCAACCTGCTGCAGGTTGTTGGACTCTATGTATGCGTTGATGGCCTGTGGCATACCTCCCACCAGCATATACAGTCTCAAGTCGCGCATCATCTGGCGGTTCAGACTGTCGCCTAATACCATCTTCTTTTCCAGAAATTTCTGTGTCATAGGCATCGTGGTGTCATCGCCCATCGCCCATCTGAATTCTTCATAATCCATGGGGAACATTTCGAGTCTGTGTTCCTCGCTGGGGATGCTGATGTCTTTTGTGTTCTTTCTGATGCTGATGAGCGACCCGGTTTCTATATAGTCATACCTGCCGTCTTTGACAAGGTATTTTATTGCTTGGCGAGCTTTGGGGCATTGCTGGACTTCATCGAAGATGATAACAGACTCCCTCTCATACAGTGTGGTTTTGTAGACATTCTGGAGATACAGAAAGATATAGTCCATATCCATCAAGTCGTCAAACAGGTCTTTGACTCCTTTTGAGGCTTCGTTGAAATCAATAAGAATATAAGAACGGTATTCCTTCTGTCCGAACTCTTCAACGACGGTTGATTTGCCGATACGTCTTGCTCCCTCTAACAGCAATGCGCTCTTGCCATTTGAGTTCTCCTTCCATTCTTTAAGTTTGCTGTAGATCTTGCGCTTGAATATTCTTTCCGACATATACTTGTTTTTGATGCAAATATACAGGAAAATCGCCTGATACCAAAATTTATTTCTCGATTTTATAGCCTGACACCGAAATCTTTTTCGTATTTTTATAGCCTGATACCGAAATCTTTTCTTTGATTTTATAGCCTAATACCAAAATCTTTTTCGTGTTTTTATAGCTTGACACCGAAATCTTTTTCTTTGATTTTATGGTCTGACACTATATAGGTATGTTACATTCTTCACTCAAATTGCACCAAGTTGTTATCTTACCGCCACTAAATTCATGAAATGCTTGAAGAATACAAAAATAATGACTACATTAGCGGTCTGTTATTTAAATAAAATCAGAAATGCAAGACTTCAAGTATTATGCACCAACCGAAGTGGTGTTCGGAAAGGATGCCGAAGAGCATCTCGTGGAAATGATAAACAAGTATGGCGGCAAGAAAGTGCTCGTACACTACGGCGGCCATAGCGCTGAGCGGTCAGGACTGCTCGCCTCAGTGCGCGAAAAGCTCAATGCCGCAGGAATAGCGTTCGTGGAACTGGGCGGCGTGAAGCCCAACCCGCGCCTCACACTCGTTCACGAAGGAATAGAACTCTGCCGCAAGGAGAATGTTGACTTCATACTCGCCGTAGGCGGCGGTAGCGTGATAGACTCGTCGAAGGCTATCGGATACGGAGTGAAATACGACGGTGACGTGTGGGACATCTACGCAAGGAAATATGTACCCACGGAGATGCTCCCCGTGGGAGTGATTCTGACCATACCGGCAGCAGGAAGCGAGATGAGTGACTCGAGCGTGATAACGAAAGAAGACGGCGACCTGAAGATTGGATACTCCAATAATATCTGCCGACCGAAATTCGCAATCATGAACCCGGTGCGCACATTCACACTGCCTCCATATCAGACAGCATGCGGAGCCACCGACATCATGATGCACACCATGGAGAGATACTTCGGAAAGGTGGATGACATGACACTGATAGACAATATCGCCGAGGCGCTCATGAGAACGGTGAAAGACAGCGTGTTCCATGTGCTCAAGAATCCGGAAGACTACCGTAACCGCGCTTGCATAATGTGGGCGTCGAGTCTGGGACACAACGACCTGACAGGCGACCGCTCTTATGCTGACTTCGCGACACACCAGATAGAGCACGAGCTGAGCGCCATGTTCGACGTGGCACACGGAGCCGGACTTGCCGCAGTATGGCCGTCGTGGGCGAGATACGTGATGGACGAGAATGTGTCGAGATTCGCACGCTTCGCAGTGAACGTGATGGGAGTGCCCAACGATTTCACCGACACCAAGGCTACGGCAATGGCTGGAGTTGAGGCTGTGGAGAAATTCTACAGGGCCATCGGTATGCCTACAAACATCCATGAACTGATAGGAAGAGAAATCACCGACGACGAGATAAAGGAGCTGGCGCGTAAATGCAGCCACGACGACGGACGCACCATCGGAGGATTCAAGAAACTCGACCGTCACGACATGGAGGAAATCTACAAGATGGCGAGATAAGCGCCAATCCTGTGGAGATGACGGATGATAGAAAGACGAAAACTATGCTTCCCTTCCCCCACGCCGCCACAACCGGCGTGGGGAAGGAGTCACATACTATATATTATAATAATAAGGTGTCTGTTGCTATAGACAGATATGATGCTGCAGGCAGATATGATATTACAGACAAATAAATACTATAGACAAATATATTATTGCAGGTAAATGTAAAACTATAGACTGATATAATGAAAAACAACAATTCCATTTTTGGCAAAGACGGCGTGAGCTATGTCTTGCCATTCGTGCTGATAACGTCGTGTTTCGCCCTATGGGGATTCGCTAACGACATCACGAACCCGATGGTGAAGGCTTTCTCGAAGATATTCCGCATGTCGGCAACAGACGGCGCGCTGGTGCAGGTGGCTTTCTATGGAGGATACTTCGCGATGGCATTCCCGGCAGCGATGTTCATACGGCGCTTTTCGTATAAGGCAGGAGTGATGCTCGGTCTCGCGCTCTATGCCCTGGGAGCCTTTCTCTTCTTCCCGGCAAAGATGACCGGGGAGTATGCCATGTTCCTGATGGCGTATTTCATACTCACTTGCGGACTGTCGTTTCTTGAGACATCATGCAGTCCGTATATCCTGACGATGGGACCGCAGGGGTCGGCTACGCGACGCCTGAACCTGGCGCAGTCGTTTAACCCTATGGGATCGCTGCTCGGCATGTATGTGGCGATGAACTTCATCCAGGCTAAGCTCAACCCGATGAGCACGGCAGAGAGGGCACGGCTCTCCGACCAGCAGTTTGAGGTGCTGAAGGATCACGACCTCTCAGTGCTCATAATGCCATATCTCGCCATCGGAGCGGTGATATTGGCGATGCTTCTCATAATAAGCATGGTGAAGATGCCGAAGAACGGAGACAACGACAAGTCGCTCAACGTCATCCCCACGCTGAAGCGCATCCTCCACATCCCGCACTACAGAGAGGGAGTGGTGGCACAGTTCTTCTACGTGGGAGTGCAGATAATGTGCTGGACCTTCATCATACAATACGGCACGCGGGTGTTTATGAACGAGGGGATGACGGAGATAGATGCAGAGGTGCTGTCGCAGCAGTATAATATCGTGGCGATGGTCATTTTCTGCTGTTCGCGGTTCGTGTGTACCTTCCTGCTGCGCTATCTCAATGCCGGACAGCTGCTTATGATACTTGCCATCGTGGGCGGATGCCTCGTGGCGGGAGTGATAATGCTGCAGAATGTGTGGGGAGTATACTGTCTCGTTGCAGTCAGCGCATGTATGTCGCTGATGTTCCCTACTATCTATGGCATAGCCCTCGAAGGACTCGGTGACGACGCCAAGTTCGGAGCGGCCGGTCTGATAATGGCAATCCTCGGAGGCAGCGTGATGCCGGCAATGCAGGCAAGCATCATCGACATGCACGAGGTGATGGGAATGCCGGCGGTGAATGTGTCGTTCGTGTTGCCTCTCGTTTGCTTTGTCGTGATATCCGTATACGGCTATCGCACGATGAGGAGGTCGAAATGAATTTCTTAACCCCAAAGCGGTCATCAAGACTTTGATTTGAATTAAACCCAAATCGGTCGTTAGGGCTTGCTTGGATTTTGTTTTTTAGAAGGATGGATTTTGTTTGGCTTTTAATGAGTAATAGCGGGCTATTGCGAATTAAAAACGGACAAAAGACGCCTTATAAAAAGCAAAGAACTGCAAGCAGTATTAAAATACTACATTGAACGGCCTAATGACCGTATTGGGTTAAAATAGTTTGATAACTGCTGAATTATTTGGCAGTTACGGGAATAATGACTACCTTTGCACCGCTTTTCGGCGTAATCGCTGGCAGGAAGAAGAGTGGCCTGTTATGTTGCGTTGGAACGATAAACAATTTTAAACAGTTAAATTACAATGGATTTAATTAAAGTTGCTGAGGAAGCATTTGCAATCGAGAAGCAGTATCCTGAGTTCAAGGCTGGTGACACCGTTACTGTAGCCTACAAAATTATCGAGGGTTCTAAGGAGCGTATCCAGCTCTACCGTGGTGTTGTTATCAAGATCAACGGTGAGGGTACAAAGAAGCGTTTCACTGTACGCAAGATGTCTGGAACTGTTGGTGTAGAGCGTATCTTCCCAATGGAGTCTCCAAACATCGCAAGCATCGAGCTTAACAAGGTTGGTAAGGTGCGTCGCGCTAAGCTGTACTACCTGCGCAAGCTCACTGGTAAGAAGGCTCGTATCGCTGAGAAGAGAGTTATCCTCAAGAAGTAATGACTCTTTGCTTGGTTCTAAAGAACAACGAAAAGTTATAAATGTGGCAGTCCGTTCAGATTGAATTGGCTGCCCATTTTTGTTTTGTTACCCCAATCTACCATTAAGACTTGCTTGGATTTCTGTATTTTACCGTCACTTGGAAGAGAGGGTTGGGATTAAACGGCATAATTGCCGTTTCGCATTTAATAATATGTCAATTGAAAAGGAAAGCATAACTACAGATATGAGAAACAAGAAAGAACTGTTGGAATATTATACGGACAGAATGACAGGACTGGATGAAGTCCTTCAGAGCCGCAAGGCAAAGGTGAAATATATCATAACGGCAGAGATTCTGTTGTTTGTCGTGGCTGTTGCCGTGGCGGTGGTATATCTGTGTGGATATGTATCAGTGGCAGTGTTCATTCCGGCTTTCTGTATCGCACTGGCTTCGTTTGTGGGCGTGAAGGTATTCGACAGACAGAATTCTGTAGCCATTGACAGGATGGAGGCGAGGATTGATGTCTACAGACAGAACATCCGCTATATGGAAGGCGACTTCTCACAATTTGACGATGGCAAGAGATATGAGAATCCATCCCATCAATATTCCTTCGATATGGACATATTCGGCAAGGGATCTTTGTATAACCGCCTTTGTCGTATTGTCACTACGGGTGGGGCAGACAGGCTTGCCGGGATTCTGGATAGTGCTGCATGCCGTACTGCTGCCGCAGACCGTTCTGTTGCTTCTCAAGACAAACCGTCGTCGCGTTGCGGAACATTTGTTCCTGCTCTTCCTTCAGAAATAGACAGAAGGCAGAAAGCTATATCGGAATTAGCAGAGATGGAGGAGTGGCGAACAGATTTCCTTTCAGCCGCCTATAAAGGAAATATCGACACCGGGGCTATACTAAAGGCGCTGCATGAGGCGAAAGAGGCAGGAATCCCTGAAGCGGCGTTGTCTCGGAAAGGGCTGACAATGGTGGCTTCTTCGATAGCGATATTCGTCGTGTTACTTATCCTCACGGTGTTCACGCCGCTCCCGGCCGACTTCGTTTGTCTGTGGACTGTTGCTCAGCTTGCCGTCAGCATCGGAGCATCGGCGAAGGCGATAAAGATGATTAGCAAAAGTGTGGAGAAAATAAGTGTCAGCACAAAACGGTTTGTCTCGTTGCTGCATATAATCACCGAGGCGCAATTCCGGGAGGAAGACAACAAGCTGGTGGCATCTGTCCTTAAAGGCAACAATGGGGCAGAGGCTCTCAATTCATTGAAGGAACTGAAGGCTATCCTCGATGCTCTCGACAGACGGGCAAATGTGCTTGGCCTTGTCATCTTCAATGCTTTGGGATATAGTGACTTCTTTCTCGTAAGGCGTTATCTGCGTTGGCAGCGGGATAATGTGGCTTCGTTTGAGAGGTGGGTTGATGCCGTGAGCCTGATGGATGCCATGGTGTCGATGGCGACAATGCGCTGTAACGAACCGCAGGCTGTCATGCCGGTGGTTACAGATTCTGAGGAGGTCGTTTTTGAGGCTAAAGGACTGTATCATCCTTTCCTCGGAGAGAAAGCGGTGAAAAATGATTTTACTATACAGGATAGTAATTATTATATCGTGACGGGTGCCAATATGGCGGGCAAAAGTACGTTCTTGAGGTCTATAGGAGTGAACTATATCCTCGCGATGTGTGGTATGCCGGTATTTGCAGAGAGCTTGCGTGTTTCGGTCTTCAATCTTTTCAGCAGTATGCGCACCAGTGATGACCTGACGCATGGCATCAGCTATTTCAATGCAGAACTGCTTCGTCTTCGTCAGCTTCTTGACAATGTGCGGCAGGCATCGCATACTCTCATCATTCTCGACGAGATACTGAAGGGCACAAACTCTCTTGACAAGCTCAACGGGTCACGTATGTTTCTTGAGGCGATTGCCAAACTGCCTGTCAGCGGCATCATTGCCACCCACGACCTGGAACTGTCGAAGATGGCAGATGAATATCCTGCCCGCTTCCATAACTTCTGTTTCGAGATAAAACTCTCCGATGCCATCACTTATACTTACAAGATTTCTCCCGGCGTGGCAAGAAACCAGAATGCCACATATCTCTTGAAGGGAATATTGAAAGAGAAATGATGAGTGGGGCTTCTGGTTCTTTTCTATTTATATAGGTTTTTCTAGACTATCTAGTTTTTCTAGACTTTCTAGACTATCTAGACCTTCTAGACTATCTAGATTTTCTAGTATTTCTAGCTGAAATAGACTGTTATTCCTTTTTCATCTCTTCGATTAGTGCTTTCAGCCTGCTGATTTCTTCTTGTTGTTTATAGTAGGATTTGAGGGCACGTTGACGGAGGTCTTCATACGATGATTTCCATTTCATCATTTCGGCGTTAGCCTTGGAAAGTTCGCTTTCAAGTTCAGGAAGGCGGGTTTCAAGCTCTTTAAGTCGTGTGTCTTGTTGTTGGCGGTAGCCGGTACGTGCTTTGTGCATTCGCTCCTTGATGCCGCCTTCGGTGATGAACTCTTGTTCGAGGCGCTTCATAAAAGACATCATCATCTTGTCTATCATGTGGCATAGAGTGAGTCCATAGTTGCACATCTGTTCATCATTCCATTTGTCAAAGAATGGTTCGTAGTCAGGAAGTCTGTTGTGATGGCGACAGTAGTCGAGCATCACGTTATACCGTTCTTCGCCGGCGATGTAATACTGTAGATGCCGTGATTTGAGATAGTCTTCGAAATCTTCACGTAATTCTTTTAGGGAGGCGCGTGCCACGTTGAGCAGTTTCATCTGCATCTCAGATGACGTTACACCGTCGGCAAGACCTTCTACAATGTTTTGCTTGCATGACCGTGCAGCCTGTATTATCTGGTCGCGAGTGCGGTCTTTATAAGGATGTATGAATCTGTTGCAAAAGGCAAATGACATCTGGTATACGATGTCTGCCTTCTGATAGAAGTACAGATCTTCCCAGTTCGTTTGTTTGCCAAGCACGTTGATTTTGTCATTTCCGGTGTCTGTCATAATATTCTGTTTTTTTACATTCAGTGAACAAAAACATTCCATTTTGCATTCAGTGAACAAAATTACCTAATATTTTTAATAATTCATAGCAAAAAGTTTGTTTATATTGAAATAGTGAATATCTTTGTTGCGAAATATTTATAAAAAGGAACGCTTTTTCAATTATTATTAACACATAAAAACAAAAAACTATGGGATTTACAGAATCAGTTAAGACAGTGTTTAGTAAGTTTGCCACATTCAGTGGCCGTGCATCACGATCAGAATTTTGGTGGTTCTATTTGTTTAATAGTCTGGCATGGCTTGTGTTCGGGATTATAGGTTCAGTACTCGGTAGCATTTTCGGCGGCGGTGATGCAGGAAGTGTATTGGCAGGATCGGGAATTGGACTTGTGTTGTCTTTAATTTACAGCTTGGTTGCCATTGTTCCGACTATTTCGGTTCTGGTGCGCCGTCTTCATGATACCGGCCGTTCAGGTTGGCACTATTGGTGGTGTCTGATTCCTATTGCCGGTCCCATCATCCTTCTGGTTTTCTTGGCATCACCAAGTGTGCCGATGGACAACCTTTACGGACCATGCCCTACAGATTGATTTAATTGCATATAAGACTATTGGTGATTTCAGTAAAGTGAAACAGAAAAGCATAATGACTGATACAGCTTTGATGGCAAATATGATATAAAAAATACCCGGAGCATCATATAGAATGTTCCGGGTATTTATTTAGATTTTTTCCTTTATTCAATTTTCCAGTCTCTATTCGGATTTCCTGTCTTTGTTTAGGTTTCCTGTATAGATTTCCTGTCTTTCTCAGGATTTCTTATTTTTTCTTCAGATTCTCAGTCTTTGTATATCAGCACCGTGGCATACGCACTTATGCCCTCTTCTCTGCCAGTGAAACCGAGTTTCTCTGTTGTTGTAGCTTTGATGGAGATGTCGTCAACATCGGCATTCATCACTGTGGCGAGACATTCCTTCATCTTTTCAACATGCGGATTTATCTTAGGGCGCTCGGCACAAACCGTGGCGTCAATGTTTCCGAGTCTGTATCCCTTTGTGGCAATCAGGTCGATGGTCTTCTTCAACAGTATCTTACTGTCTATGTCGAGAGTGTCAGCCGATGTGTCGGGAAAGTGATAACCGATGTCTCTCATGTTTGCCGCTCCGAGCAATGCGTCACAGATAGCATGTATCAGCACATCAGCATCGCTATGGCCAAGCAGACCGAGAGAGTGTGGAATCTTTATTCCGCCCAACCACAAATCACGTCCTTCAACGAGCTTGTGAACGTCAAAACCGAAGCCTACGCGTACCTTCATAACTTTTTACCATTTTAATTATCTTCTCTTGAACAAATCCTTCAGTCCGTCCATATCGAAGCCCAGAGTGAAGCGGAGAGTCTGGTCGAGAGGGTTGCTCTTTGCCGTAGCGATGACATAACCGCAGTCGAGAGTAAAGGCGCTCATGCGGAAGCCCGCACCGACAGTGAAGTATTTTCTGTTACCCTTGTTCTCTGACTCATGGTGGTAACCGGCGCGAACGCTGAACTTGTCGTTGTATACATATTCAGCACCGACACTCCAGTTTATCTCCTCAAGTTCCTCCTTGAAACCTCCAGGAGCGTCGCCGAAACTCTTGAACATACCGGAGATACTGCTCGTGTTGTAGTATTCATCCTCCACACGCTGCTGGTAGTCCTCTGTCGTTTCCCCCTCTTCCTGCTGAGGATAAGAAGGCACGAGCAGCTTGTTTGCGTCGGCAGATATCGTGAAGCGGTTAAATTCGTCGATCGGTACCATCAGGGCAGCACCCAATCTCATGTTTGTTGGAATAAACTCACTGTAGTCACTGCCGCCGAATGTTATCTTACTACCGATGTTGCTGATGTTCAGACCGATGCCGAGCTGACATTCGCGAGAACCGATGTTGATATAGTCGTTATAGTAGCAGGCGAGGTCGGCAGCGAAGGCGTTAGAAGCAGAGCGCTCCTCTGTAGAACTGTACTGCATGTCGGACATGAGAAAACGCACGCCGGCAGCGAGAGAGAATTTCTCGCTCAGCATCAGAGAATAAGCCACATCAAACGACATCTCGTATGGGTTGATGGTCTGTGCGTTTGATATGTCGCCCGTACCGTCGTAGTTCGTGTAAACCTCACCGAGAGAGAAATATCTCAATGATGCCGAAACGGCGCTATAGTCACCGATGCGGTAGTATCCGGCGAGATATGCGATGTCCATGTCGCTTACCAGTGAGCGCAGCCAAGGCGTGTAGTTCAGGGCAAGACCTGCACGGCTGATACAGAAAGGATATTTTGCCGGGTTCCAGTATTGGGAGTTCACGTCAGGGTCGGTGGCGGCACCCACGTCACCCATACCGGCAGCGCGTGCATCCGGTGCGATGGTCTGTGAAACGAGAGCCGTATGAATAGGGTTGAACATCTCGCGCTTGTCTTGAGCCTTGACGTTAGTTGCTATTACGGTGAGCAATACTGCCGCAATGATTCTTATTCTGTTCTTCATTTATATCTTGTCTTTTGTTTTTATTCTCGTTATGATGTATTGCGTGATGGTCCTCCATTCTTCAATGCCAGTCTGTCATTTCTGCCTGCATTACATGAAAACTTCGTTCACGCCTCTATATAACTCTTTTTGTGTTATATTATTGTGTGACGACAGTCAAAGAGTTACATTCTCAGTTGAGTACTATCAGTTTCTTGGCTTTAGTTGCCTCGTTCTTTCCCTCGCTTGTCAGGCGCACACGATACAGATATACTCCAGACTGCAACCTGCCGCCGCTGTCGGTGGTGAGATCCCAGTCGTATGTGAATGTTGCCGACTCAGCCAGAGTGTTCTCCGTATGATTCCACAGCAGTCTGCCGCTGATGTCAAACACTTCGATGGTCATCTCCACGTTGCTGCCGCTTCTGTCGTGGCTGACGATGAACGTAGTGTTCGTCTTTGCCGGATTGTTGGAGCAATAGACGTTGGTGATGTTCGGAGTCAGACCTTTCACCACGTTGAATTTCAGCGTCGTTGTCGAAGGGTTGTTGAGGATATCCCATGCGGTGAATTTCAGCTTGTGCGGTCCGTTCTCCAGTTCCGGGATGTTATACCATGTCGTTCCCTCGGTATACGAACCGAAGTTGAACGAGAAGTTGTCGTTCAGAGTGAATGTCATCATCGGGTCGTCGTCGACTACCAGTGTCAGGTCATGGCCGATGCCGCTGCCCGAAGTGTTCAGTCCGTCCTTGTCAGATATCTCCGCCACGAAGTAAGGCGTAGAGTTCACGTTGCCTCCGTTGCTGAAGCTTGGAGAGTTAAGATAGCAGTATATCGACGGACCGTTGGAGTCGTTGGATACGATTTCCGTTCCACCCACGATGAAGTTCTCCGTATATCCGTTCATCGTCCTGTTGTCGGTACTGCTCACTGCAAAGGCATTTATCCTTCCGTTCTCGTCAGTATAGTTGATGTCTTTCGTCACGGCAAAGGTGATGTCGAACTTTCCTGAGCGTATGCTGTCGTTGCCGTTGAATATCGTCTTGGTGTAGTCGAAGAAGGTGTATGCATATCCCGTATCCTTGCTGTTCAACTTGCCCACACGTTTCTCCTTGGAGTCCTTAACGTCGATGTTCACCGTTCCTGTGAAAGATTCGTCGGTGGTGCCGTCGGCATTCTTGATATGTCCCTTCACGTTCACCTTCGCTCCTGCCTTTATCTGTGGCAGTTCTGTGGCTTCAGCCAGACAGATGCCGTTGATGCTGTCTATCACTACGTTGCTCTCCGCTATCTTCAGACTTATCGCCGGATCGCCGAGCAGGGCATAGTGCAGCTTGTTCACCGTTCTGTCGGTGCCATCGCTGATGATTCTGTTCTTTGCCACTCTCTGAGCCTCGCCAACGGAATTGAACTTGCCGTTTGTCTTGGTGAACAGCGCCTTCACGTATTCGGCATTGAGATATTGGTTCTGTGTGATATACACAGTGCGTGCCGTGCCGTAGAAGGCGAAGGTGCCCCCGTTAGGATTAAGCACGGAGTTCACTCCGATGTTGCTCACCGTTCCGTCGTAAGGCATGATGTCGCATGATGCCGTAATCCACAGAGGCAGCACCTTGTTCTTGAATGCGGCAAAGTCGGCAGACGACAATACAAGCTCGTGAGACAGCATGTCTGGGCGTCCGTGTCCGGCATAGTCGAAGAGCAGCGCACCTTCAGCTTGCTGCTTTTTCAACAGACTCGTCACCTCAGGGTATGTGTTTCCCGTTGCCGACGATACCCTTGTATACATGTCCCAGAACACACGCTTTGCCTGTATTGCCGGAACGAGTTGCTCCACAGCCTTGGCGGTGTTGTCCACCGACGTCACGTGAGCGTTGTTGTTACCGTCGTCACCGAGGAAGAGAGCCACGTTCTGCCATGCCCCCGCCATCTTGTTCTCCATATAGCTGATGCTCTTGTCCACCATTATCTTCGCTTCGTCAGCAGTCTTCACCGGAAATCTTCCCACAGCGATGTCGTATTTGTCCGATTTGGTGGAATAAGCCGATGCGTTTGCACCCTCACCGTCGTCGAGAGCGGTGAAGTAGCAGTCGTCGATGAAACTGTTCACGTAACTGAAAGAGTTGTCGCTCTCGAAACAGAGCAGGAAGTCGTCAGGGCTATAGTTCCTCAGAGCGCTGACCTTCATTCTGTTGTCCCATTTGCAGTCGCCGAAGAGCAGCAGATATTTCGGCATCGACGCCTCGTCTTCCGCCCTGTCATACATCATCTTCATATACAGACGATAGGCATCAGCCTCCGGCGTACCGCTCGAGAACTCGTTATACAGTTCATCGGCAGGCACGATACGAACGCTCATCTTGTCGTGTTCCTCATGATAAGCCTTCAGACGCTCAGCCTGTTTCAGCAGTTTCTGACTTGCCGGGATTATCATCACCATATCGTAATTCTTATCCCCGTGCAGGTTCTGGTTTGTTATGTTGTACACATATTCCGGTGTGGCGAACGTTGCCTTTGAGAGTTGTGGCTCCGGTCGCGGATCATTGAAGGTAAGGGTGATGTAGTCGAGTCTCACCGTGTTGCTCGACTTGTTTGTTATTTTCACCTTGTTTGTCTTTGCCGAACTGCTTGCGAGCATGTCCTTCAGATAGAACGAACCTTCAGCCAATACGCCAGTGTCGTATTCGCCGCCATTCTTCGTCGTTATCGTTCCCACCACCGAGTCGTTGATGGCAATCTCGCTCGTAGATGCAGCCGATGAGGTGAGCCTTACGAACAGAGTCCCTTCGCCGGTCTTCTGTGCCGGAGTGGTCAATTCGTATGTCAGACTTGCCCCTGGGTTTATCGGAGTGGTGTCAAACAAGTTCCTTCCTCCCTGGAACCAGGCGTAGTCATCCACCTCGTATAGCGTGTGGTAGTCGTCGTTGGCAGGATAGAAAGATGACACGAAGGCAGCCGAGTCAACGCTCAGCGGTTCGCCCTCGCTTTGTGTGATGAAATAATATCCGTAGTCAGAATAAGGGTTGCGTATGCGTGAAGTCTTTGTAGCGCTGTCCCACGACACCGGACCTATGGCACGGAAAAGCTTCTTGCCATTCACGGTGACTGTCGGAACCTCTTTCAGGTCGTCATATTCTGCGATTTTCTTGTCGAGCAGCTGTTCCGAATGTAGCGCTCCGCCATATCCATATACCTTCACCTTGCTCAGGTCGTTGAATCCCGCCTGACGTATCAGGGCGTCAGTAATCTGGTAAACACCCGTTGACGGCACACGTATCTTGGCCCAGTTGCCCGTTGCCAGCACCGAGTTCTTAGCCCAGCGCTCGCTCTTCGTCTTGTCAGCCCTGGCATTTGCCTTTCTTGTTGATTTCGATTTAGGCTTGGCCGTGATGCGCAGCATGAAGCTTACGAGCTTCTGGTATTTTCCGTCGCGCATCACGATAGGTGAGAAATATACTTCCAGTCTGCCTTTCTTCCTTTCCACCACTGTCTTTGTCGTTATCTCCGGCAGGGCAGGGTAGGTGACGTTGCTGATTTTCTTCAGTTTCTCCACGTCGCCCTTCTGCATGTCGATGAATTCAGGATATTCAATTGTCACGGTGTATATGGAGTCAGCATAGGCAGGTCCCAGGTCTTTGGAATATCCGAACGTAGGTATGACGGAGTCTATTCTGACTTCGTCGGCAGTCAGATTGAAGAACTTCTGTGCCTTGGCGGTCATGCCGGCAAGAAGTACTGCTATGGTGAGGAGTATATTTCTTATCATTTATTTTATATTAAATTCAAGCACTTTCCTGTCTTCTATATATCCAGTGAGGTGGTCGTTGATGTTCACCGGTCCCACGCCCACAGGAGTACCAGTATAGATGATGTCGCCGGTTTTCAGCGTGAAGTACTTGCTGATGTATTCAATAATCTCGTCAATCTTGAAGAGCATGTCGCTTGTGCGGCCCTCCTGCACGGTCTTGCCATTGATGTCGAGATGGAACTGCAGAGCCTGCACGTCTCTGAATTTCTCCACGCTCACCCATTCACCAATTGCAGCAGCACCGTCGAATCCCTTACACATCTCCCACGGCAGACCTTTTTTTCTCAGTTCCGCCTGCAGTTCGCGAGCTGTGAAGTCGATACCTACAGTCACGGCATCATAATACCTATGTGCGAAGCGTGCAGGTATAGCCTTTCCCAGTCGGCAGATGCGCACTACGATTTCCGTTTCATAGTCAATGCGTCCCATGTCGTCAGGAACGAAGAACGGTTTTCCGTCCTTCAGCAGCGACGAGTCCGCCTTGGTGAAAATCACGGGGACTTCTCCCTTGTATAACGTTTCGTTAAGCTCTTTATTGTGTTGAGGATAGTTCAATCCTACTGCGAAAATCTTCATTGTATAATTGTTTTGTTTAATGTTCTGTTATTTTATCCTTTGCATGCCCTTTATAGTAGTTGTGAGCCAGTCGTCTGCCGCCACTATGCCTTCAGGTCTTTCAAAAGGTGAAAGTTTGAGTTTCTTGTCCGCTTTCATTTCTTCCTTAGAGGCATAGTCGATGCCAAGGATATACATTTCCGTAACCATGTCCACGTAACCCATTGTCTTTGTCTGGTAGACGCGGTATCTGTCTGTCATGTTTATCAGATTGTATAATCGCGGAGTACCCAATTCCGTGCTGTATGTCTCGCTGTTGTATATGTTACTGAATGCGAATCCGAAGAGTGGAACCTTGAAGGGCTTGTCAGAAAACAAACTGTCTCTTACTATTTCGCAGCGTTTGTTTATGGAGTCTTCGTTCATATAATATATTCCTCCAGCCCTTTTCCAACTGGTTCCCATTCTCCTCGAGCCTTTCAATGTGTTATAGTGTTTGTATCCGTCGAAGAATGCTAAAGCTGTAGGATTGCTGAAGTCTGCTAGTGATTTCAGCATCTTGCTTTCACCCTCATAAGCCTTTTCGTCCTTGAACTTGTCTTCCGACAGTATTTTGTATGAATTCGGTTTGCCGTCGTCATTGTTTTCTTTGAAATACAGATAGGCTATGCTCTCGCTTACTGCTGCAGGCTTGCTGTTCAGAACTGTCATGTGTCTGATATATACTTTCATCCTGAGCATTGCATCCTTCTGCTTCGAGATTTTCACTTCAGGAAGCTTGTGTGTGCGGGGCGTCAGGAGAATCGTAGAGTCTTTCAGCGACTGCAGGTTTATGTTTGCCGGCATGTAGTTTATGTGTTGGATGTGTATGCTTTGTAGCTGTTCTGCAGTTTTGGGTAGTTTCCCGTCGTAGTCGGTAATGCCTATAACGTCTGTTCCGTTGCCGTTATATATGCTTGCCGAGATGACAGGCAGCTTGTCGTTTGCGTCAACCACAGTGATTTGGCTGTATGCACATTGGCATATCACTGAAACAATTGCCGGCAGCAGTGATTTTATGATATTATTCAGATTTTTCATACGAAGTATAATGTTATTGGTTACAGGCAGATAAAAAACAGTAAAAGCCAAGCAAACGATTTCTTGAATCCCTTGCCTGGCTGATATATTTAAGTTTGTGATTAATCCTCAGGATTAGTCAGCGCTCAGAGAGAAGCGCTTGTAGTCAACTACTGTGAGGTCCTTGTCGGCAGCCTTCAGGTAGTCAGCAACAGAGAGCTTGCTGTCCTGGATGAACTCCTGGTTGAGCAGACAGTTCTCCTTGTAGATGCGGTTGATACGACCCTTCACGATGTTCTCGATCATCTGAGCAGGGAGGTTTGCAGCCTTCTCTGCAGATACAGTAGCGATGATCTCCTTAGCCTTGGCAACATCCTCAGCTGTGATCCATCCCTTGCCCATATTAGACTCCATGTGCTCCTCAGAGTCAACGTGTGCAGGGTTGATGCCAGCCTTCTTCAGGGCAGCGTCAACAGCCTTCTGTACCAGCTCCTGCTTTGTCTTCTCTGCAGCAACCTTCTTCTCCTCCTCGATGAACTCCTGAGAAACAGAAGCCTCGTCAAGGAACATAGGCTTCATGGCAGCCACCTGCATTGCTATAGCGTGAGCCTGCTCCTCAGCTGCCTTGTTGGTCTGAACCATTGTGCAGAGAGTGTGCTTGCCCATGTGGTCGTATGTAGAAATGTTCTCACCCTCGATGAAGTTGTAGCCGTCGAGCTCCATCTTCTCGCCGGTGATACCAGAGCGAGCGACAACAGCGTCGAGAACCTTTGTTCCGTCAGCCAATGTCAGTTCCTTAACCTCGTCGAGGCTCTTAGCCTTTGCAGCTACAGCAGCGTCGAGGATATCCTGTGTCAGTTTGATATAGTCAGCTCCGTTAGCCACGAAGTCAGTCTCACACTTCAATGCTACGATAGCGCCGAAGTTGTCAGCGTATTTAACGAGAACACAACCGTTAGAAGTCTCGCGGTCAGAACGCTTAGCAGCGATAGCCTGTCCCTTCTCACGGATAATCTCTACTGCCTTGTCGAAATTGCCCTCTGTTTCAGTGAGAGCCTTCTTGCAATCAGAAAGACCGGCGCCAGTCATCTTGCGCAGCTTCTGAATATCAGCTATTGATACAGCCATAGTCTTAAATATTGAATTAGGTTTTGGATTAATATTGAAAAAGGAACATTGAATTAAGTATTCTGTAAGTCATTAATTCAACGTTCCTAATCTCTTTATACTGTCATTGATTAAGCCTCTGCTGGTGCCTCCTCTGCGGCAGCCTCTGCAGGTGCGTCCTTGCGTGCAGCCTTACGTGCGCGCTTTGGCTTGTCCTCAGCTGTCTCAGCCTGCTCCTTTGCAGCCTTCTCGTCAGCCTTCTCTACCTTGCGCTCCTCAAGACCCTCGTTGATAGCCTCGCAGCAAGCAGACAGGATAACGTCGATGCTGTCCTTTGCGTCGTCATTGGCTGGGATCATGAAGTCTACGTCCTTAGGGTTAGAGTTAGTATCCACGATAGCGAATACAGGAATACCAAGACGCTTAGCTTCCTTAACGGCGATGGCCTCTTTCATAACATCAACAACGAAGAGTGCAGATGGCAGACGGGTCAGGTCGGCGATAGAACCGAGGTTCTTCTCCAGCTTGGCGCGCTGACGTGTGATCTGCAGGATCTCACGCTTAGAGAGGTTAGAGTATGTTCCGTCGTTCATCAGCTTATCGATGTTAGCCATCTTCTTCACAGCCTTGCGGATTGTTGGGAAGTTGGTGAGCATACCACCTGGCCAGCGCTCGATAACGTATGGCATGTTTACAGAAGCTGCCTTGTCAGCAACAACGTCCTTAGCCTGTTTTTTAGTAGCAACGAACAGAATCTTCTTGCCTGACTTTGCGATCTGCTTAAGAGCCTCTGCAGCCTCGTCGATCTTGGCTGCGGTCTTATACAGGTCGATGATATGAATACCGTTACGCTCCATGAAGATATAAGGAGCCATTGCAGGATTCCACTTGCGTGTGAGGTGACCGAAATGACATCCGGCCTTCAGAAGCATATCAAAATTTGTTCTTGACATTTCTTTTTCTTTTTAAAATTGTTTGTTTACTTTCTTTTTTATTCTTTTGTTAGAATCAGCCGGCGAGTAATCGCAATTCGAGTCTTGCCGGTTTAGATGCTAAACATTGTCCAGCTATCCAGAGGATTAACGCTTGCTGAACTGGAAACGACGACGAGCCTTTGGCTGACCTGGCTTCTTACGCTCAACGGCACGAGAGTCGCGAGTCATGAATCCGTGATCCTTCAAAGTCTTCTTGTCCTCAGCGTTCACCTTAACGAGTGCGCGTGCGATAGCGAGGCGGAGAGCCTGGCTCTGGCCTGTGAAGCCACCACCGTCGAGGTTAGCCTTGATGTCATACTTCTCAACAGCGTCGAGAGCCAACAGAGGCTGCTTTACAACATACTGTACGATTGCTGATGGGAAATACTCAGTAATATCTTTCTTGTTAATGGTTATCTTGCCGGTACCCTCGCTCATGTAAACACGTGCAACAGCACTCTTGCGGCGACCAATTGCGTTAATTACTTCCATTATCGTGTGAATTATTTATACTGGTTAATATCGATTGCTTTAGGTTTCTGAGCCTCGTGGTTGTGCTCTGTTCCCTCATATACATAAAGGTTGTCCATGATGTGGCGTCCGAGAGGACCCTTTGGAAGCATACCCTTCACAGCATGACGGATAATCTTGTCAACACCGCCCTTGCGAGTGCGAAGCTCGGCTGGAGTGTTGAAGCGCTGTCCGCCTGGATAGCCAGTATAACGTGTGTAGACCTTGTCGGTCTCCTTCTTGCCAGTGAAATATGCCTTGCTGGCGTTGATGATGATTACGTTGTCTCCGCAATCTACGTGAGGAGTGAAGTTTGGCTTGTACTTACCGCGCAACAATTTTGCTACCTTAGAGCAAAGACGACCTACTACCTGGTCTGTGGCGTCGATAACAACCCACTCTTTGTTGACTGTTTCCTTGTTTGCGGAAATAGTCTTGTAACTTAAAGTGTTCATTCTGATGTTTTAATTTTACTACTAAAAAACGTTTTTTTTTATTACTTTCTTCACGCTTTTCATATTCCGCCTGTCCTATTTATAATATAAGGTGTAGAGGTTTATGAAAACCGTTTGAACGTCGATTCACTAACCGTCGCACTCGGCCAAAAGTACAACTATTAACACTACGTTCGTGGGGTTCTAAGTCTTTCCCCGTTTAATAATCGGATTGCAAAGGTATGAATTTTTCCTTTATATTTATAATACAAGACTCGTTAGAATTTTATTTTTATGAATATTTAACTGTAATTTGCAGGAATGCCATATTGCAGGATTGTCTGTATGGCAGTATGACATTTGAGGTGAATTGGGTTGAGATTTCTACTGGCTGTTGGCGGTTAGAGTTTAACCCCGCCGTTTGGGGATGATCCTTGCCGGGTTTCCCACTGCCGTGCAGTTGTCCGGCACATCGGTGAACACCACCGCTCCGGCACCTATCGTCACGTTGTTGCCAATCCTCACGCCGCCGAACACCGTGGCGCCGGTATATATTTCCACATCGTCGCCAATCGTGGGGCGACCGCCTTTGCCATTACCCAGCGTCACCATCTGCAGGCAATAGAACCGTTCGCCTATCCCCTCGGCATTCAGATACGTGGCATAGGCATGCTCCAGATGCGCTCCCTTGCCGATGCTCGGACACCAGATGTTCAGAGTCCTCTCTCCAGGCAGCATCCAGCGGATGGGAGCCGAAAGGTATTCCCCGATGCGATAGTAGAATAGATTCCTGAACGTGCGCTCCCTGGTACACGCCTTGATGAAGTTCAATACCCCAGCCCGGCGGTCCTGCACCTGGGTCAGGTCGGCATCGATATCCTTCCGGTGGAGCAGATAAATGGCTATGTGCGGCAGCATCCTCAATGTGGATGCCGACAATATTATGGTTTGAGTGACGGGATTCATATTCCTACATTAATTTATGTATTACCTGTATTATTTAGATGATGCGCCTATTGTTACATCAAGATGCTTAATTTTCGTTTTCTTTCTGCAAATCTAATGAAGAGTTATGAAAGAAGGATAAATATATCCAACTTTTTTTGATTTATCCTTACAACATTAAATTTTTTTATGTAGATTTGCAACATCTATTGGAAAACATCCGCAAGGAAAGTAATTTGACTAACAAAATAACGATACTATAAAAAACATAGCAATGGCAAAGAAAAAGCAGATTGTTGAGTGCGTGCCCAATTTCAGCGAGGGGCGCGACATGAGCGTTATCAAGCAGATAACCAGTGAGATTGAGAAGACATCGGGAGTAAAGCTCCTCGACGTGGATCCGGGCGAAGCCACCAACCGTACGGTTGTAACCTTCGTAGGAGAGCCGGAGGCCGTTGTAGACGCAGCTTTCCGTGCTGTGGCAAAGGCAGGCGAACTCATCGATATGCGCAAGCATCACGGAGCACACCCACGTATCGGTGCTACCGATGTGTTGCCAATCGTACCTGTAAGCGGCATCACACTCGAAGAATGCGCCGAACTGGCACAGAAACTCGCTGAGCGCATCGCCAGCGAACTGCAGATTCCTACATATTGCTATGAGGCAGCAGCCCGCACACCAAAGCGCCGCAACCTTGCCGTTGTGCGCAGAGGTGAGTATGAGGGTATCGCTGAGCGCATTATGGATGAGAACGAGAAGCCTGACTTCGGTGCAAGGCCATACGACGAGAAGGTGGCACGCACCGGTTGCACGGTAGTGGGAGCCCGCGACTTCCTCATCGCCGTGAACTTCAACCTCAACTCCACTTCTACACGCCGCGCCAACGCCATCGCGTTCGACGTGAGAGAGAAGGGCCGCCCGGTTCGTGAGGGCAATCCTATCACCGGAAAGAAAAAGCTCGACGAGAACGGAAAGGTCGTGATGCAGCCGGGTACGCTCAAGGGAACAAAGGCAATCGGATGGTTCATCGACGAATACGGCATCGCCCAGGTGTCAATGAACATCACCAATATCAACGAGACACCGCTGCATAAAGCCTTCGACGAGGTGTGTCGCTGTGCCCAGAACCGCGGACTGCGCGTTACCGGAACGGAGATCGTAGGACTCATCCCAGAGTGTGCGCTCCTCGACGCCGGCAAGTATTTCCTCGCCAAGCAGCAGCGCTCGGCAGGTATTCCTAAGGAAGACATACTGAAGATTGCCATCAAGTCGATGGGACTCGAAGACCTGCGTCCGTTCAACCCCGAGGAGAAGGTTATAGAATACCTGCTCGCAGCAGGCGAGAGGGGCGGCAACAAGCTCGTAGACCTCACGGTGAAGGGATTTGCCGAGGAGACAAGCCGCGAGAGCCCGGCTCCTGGAGGCGGTTCCGTGTCTGCATATATGGGAGCACTGGGAGCTTCGCTCGCCACTATGGTGGCAAACCTCTCAAGCCACAAACCGGGATGGGACGAGCGTTGGAGCGAGTTCGCCCAATGGGCGGAGCGTGGCATGGAGCTGCAGGAAGAGCTTCTGCATCTCGTTGACGAAGACACCGAGGCGTTCAACCGCATCATGGCTGCCTTCGGAATGCCTAAGAACACCGATGAGGAGAAACAGCTGCGCACTGATGCCATACAGGCAGCAACGCTCTTCGCCACGGAGGTGCCGCTGGAGACCATGAAGACATCATACAAGGTGTTTGAGGTATGCCGCCAGATGGTGACCACAGGAAATCCTAACAGCGTGTCGGATGCAGGAGTGGGTGCGCTCGCAGCAAGAGCTGCCGTAATCGGAGCAGGCATGAACGTGAAGATCAACGCAGCATCGCTGAAAGACCGTGAGAAGGCAGAAGCGCTCATCACCGAGGCCGACGCTCTCGTGGAGAAGGCAAATGCTGAGGAGAAGGAAATCACGCAGACTGTCGAAGAGATGATAAGAAAATAAAATGACGAAAGGTGAGGGTGAAGAATTTACGTTTTTCTCCCTCACCTTTTTCGGTCATATATCATATAAAAATGTCTAAATCGAAACAACTATGACAAAAGAACAATTCCAAGAGGAGATACGCATCGGAATCCCCGACACTCTGCCGGAACCGAAGGCATACGATAAAGAGATAAACCATGCGCCCAAGCGCAAGGAGATTCTCACCGACGAAGAGAAGAAACTCGCCCTGCGCAATGCGTTGCGCTATTTCCCGAAACATCTTCACGCGAAACTCGCACCTGAGTTCCTCGAAGAACTTCACGAATACGGTAGAATATACATGTATCGCTACCGTCCTGACTACGAGATGTATGCCCGTTCGATAAGCGACTATCCACACCGCTCTGAGCAGGCAGCCGCCATCATGCTGATGATTCAGAACAACCTTGACCCGGCAGTGGCACAGCATCCTCACGAACTGATAACATACGGAGGCAATGGTGCCGTGTTCCAGAACTGGGCACAGTATCGACTTGTGATGAAATACCTCAGCGAGATGACAGACGAGCAGACGCTCGTGATGTATTCCGGTCATCCGCTCGGTCTCTTCCCGTCTCACAAGAATGCGCCACGTGTAGTGGTGACAAACGGTATGGTGATTCCAAACTACTCCAAGCCAGACGACTGGGAGCGCATGAACGCACTCGGAGTGAGCCAGTATGGACAGATGACCGCCGGATCATATATGTATATCGGTCCGCAGGGAATCGTACACGGCACTACCATCACCGTGCTCAACGCTGCCCGCAAGCAGATGAAGAAACCTGGCGGTCCTACTGACATCCACGGAATGCTCTTCGTATCCTCTGGTCTCGGAGGCATGTCGGGAGCTCAGCCAAAGGCAGGCAACATTGCCGGAGTGGTGAGCATCGTTGCTGAAATCAATCCGCTGGCTGCCGAGAAACGTCATGCACAGGGATGGGTAGACGAGCTGCACTACAGTCTCGACGAACTGATTCCTGCCGTTCGCAAGGCGATGGAAGAGAAACGCACGGTGAGTATGGCTTATGTGGGCAACGTCGTTGACCTGTGGGAACGCCTCGCTGACGAGAATATGCATGTGGATCTGGGTTCCGACCAGACATCGCTCCACAACCCATGGGCAGGCGGCTACTATCCGGTAGGCGTATCGCTTGAGGAGTCGAAACGGCTGATGGCAGAGGAACCGGAAAAATTCCGCGACCTCGTGCAGGAGTCGCTGCGCCGTCAGGTGGCAGCCATCAACAAGCTCACCGCAAAGGGCATGTACTTCTTCGACTACGGCAATGCCTTCCTGCTGCAGGCCAAGCGTGCCGGAGCCGATATCGTGATGCCCGACGGAAAGTTCCGCTATCCGTCTTACGTGCAGGACATAATGGGACCGATGTTCTTCGATTATGGTTTCGGACCTTTCCGCTGGGTTTGTACATCCGGCGATCCGAAAGACCTCGCCACAACAGACCGCATCGCTGCCGAAGTGATGGAGCAGATCAAGGCAGAGGCGCCAGAGGAGATACAGGGACAGATGGACGACAATATCCACTGGATCAAGGAGGCCGGCAAGAACCACCTCGTTGTGGGTTCCCAGGCACGTATTCTCTATGCCGACTGCGAGGGACGCACCAAGATAGCCCTCGCCTTCAACGAGGCGATAAAGAAGGGCGAGATTTCAAAGCCTGTAGTGTTGGGCAGAGACCATCACGACGTGTCGGGTACCGACTCTCCATTCCGTGAGACAAGCAATATCTATGACGGTTCGCAGTTCTGTGCCGACATGGCGGTACAGAATGTCATCGGCGACTCATTCCGCGGTGCTACATGGGTGTCTATCCACAACGGCGGCGGAGTAGGCTGGGGAGAGGTCATCAACGGTGGCTTCGGTATGGTGATCAACGGTGATGCCGACTCAGACCGTCATATTCGCGAGATGCTCCTGTGGGATGTGAACAACGGTATCGCCCGCCGAAGCTGGGCACGCAACTCTGGTTCGATGACGAGCATCGAGCGCGAGATGCTGCGCACTCCAGGTCTACAGGTTACGATGCCGAGCATCGTTGACGACGAGATAATCAATAACATTTTATAATACACAATATAGTCGGAAAGTCCTGAGTGAACTCTGTTAGCCTCAACGGAGGCGTATTATATTCATAGGTCTTTTGGGTCCTCAGGGCTTTTCCGATTTTTAAAATTAATTATACACTACTATGATACACAAAATTTCAGCAGAACATCTTACGATTGAGCGTATCGGCGAAATCATTGAGAAAGGTTACAAACTCGAACTTAGCGACGACGCACGTCGGCGCATAATCAAATGTAGAGAATACCTCGACAGGAAGATTGCCGAGACCACAGCTCCCGTTTATGGAGTGACCACAGGATTCGGTTCTCTTTGTAACGTATCCGTTGGCGCCGACCAACTGGCACAGCTGCAGATCAACCTCATGATGTCGCATGCCTGCGGTGTCGGCGACCGTGTGCCAAACGAAATCGTGAAGATTATGCTGCTGCTCAAGATACAGTCGCTGAGCTACGGATATTCAGGTTCGAAGCTCGACACCGTGGAGCGCCTCGTCGACTTCTTCAACAACGACATCTATCCTATAGTATATATGCAGGGCTCGCTCGGAGCTTCCGGCGACCTCGTGCCGCTGGCACACCTCACATTGCCTCTCGTCGGACTCGGCGAAGTGGAATATAAAGGCAAGGTGATGACAGGTGCTGAAGTACTGAAGGAGATGAACTGGCAGCCTATACAGTTGGGTTCTAAAGAGGGTCTCGCTCTGCTCAACGGTACTCAGAACATGAGTGCTTTCGCCGTTTGGTCTCTGCTTCAGAGCGAGCGGTTGAGCGACTGGGCAGACAGGATTGCCGCAATGTCTCTCGACGCTTACTACGGACTGCTCTCTCCATTCACCAAGGCCGTTCATGTGGTGCGTCCTCACAAGGGACAGCTCGACACCGCAGCAAGAATGCTCGAACTGCTTCAGGGCAGCGAGATAGCAGCCAGACCGAAACCTTATGTCCAGGACCCATACTCTTTCAGATGCATCCCACAGGTGCATGGAGCTGCCAAGGACACACTCGCATACGTGAAGTCTGTTATCGACACCGAGATAAACTCAGCAACCGACAATCCTACTGTTTGTCCAGATGAAGACCTCATCATCTCTGCCGGCAACTTCCATGGCGAGCCTATAGCATTGCCAATGGACTTCCTCGCTATCGGAATGAGCGAGCTCGCCAATATCTCCGAGCGCAGAACATACAAGCTCGTGTCAGGCACAAGAGACCTGCCAAGCTTCCTCGTTGCCACACCTGGCGTTAACAGCGGATTCATGATCACCCAGTATACCGCCGCTTCAGTAGTAAGCTTGAACAAGAGCCTCTGCACACCGGCGTCTGTAGACAGCATACCTTCAAGCCAGGGACAGGAAGACCATGTGAGCATGGGAGCCAACGCTGCCATCAAGCTCTATAAGGTGGTGCTCAATGTGGAGCGCGTGCTCGCCATCGAGCTTTTCAATGCGGCACAGGCATTGGAGTTCCGTCGTCCGTTGAAGTCTTCTCCTGCAGTGGAGAAACTGTTCGAGGACTATCGCAAGGTGGTTCCGTTCATCGTGAACGACGAGGTGATGTATCCCCACATACAGCACTCTATAGAGTTTCTTAGAAAATAATCCATACCACATATCCGACTGACAGATGAGAGTATTGATAGAAAACATCGGGATTCTCGCTGGCATCGATTCTCATGGCAAGCAGAGGCTCTGTGGCAAAGAGATGCAGAGCCTCGGCATATTGAATGACGCATGGCTCCTCGTTGAGGACGGGCGCTTTGCGGCATGGGGCACGAGAGCTGAGATGCCGGCAGAGGGAATAGCAGCCGACGAGCATGTGGATGCTGAGGGAGGTGCGGTGTTGCCATCTTGGTGCGACTCGCATACCCATATCGTTTTTGCCGGAAGCCGTGAGGCGGAATTCGTTGACAAAATCCGCGGTCTCAGCTATGCCGAGATTGCCAAGCGCGGAGGCGGTATCCTCAATTCCGCCGACTTGCTGCATACGCTTTCTGAAGACGAGCTTTACCGGCAGGCCATGGTGCGCATGGAAGAAGTGATGCGCAAGGGAACCGGCTGTGTGGAGATAAAGAGCGGCTACGGACTCAACACCGCCGACGAGCTGAAGATGCTCCACGTGATAAAGAGAATAAAGGAGAATTCACCGCTGCGCGTGAAGTCCACCTTCCTCGGCGCCCATGCTGTGGGCAGGGGAATGACGCAGCCTGACTATGTTGACCTGGTGGTCAACGAGATGATACCGGAGGTGGGCAAGGAGAAACTTGCCGATTTCGTTGACGTGTTCTGCGATGAAGGATTCTTCACTCCTGCAGAGACGGCACGCATCCTGGAGGCTGCCGACAAATGGGGTATGAAACCGAAGATTCATGCCGATGAACTGGCATCGTCGGGTGGAGTAGAAGTGGGTGTGGCCCATGGCGCACTCTCTGTAGACCATCTCGAAAGCATGACGGTGGAGGAGATAGAGATTCTCAGAGACACCGTTACCATGCCTACCGTGCTGCCAGGCACATCGTTCTTCCTCAACCTGCCTTATGGCAAGGCGCGCCAGATGGTAGACGCCGGACTCCCGGTTGCCGTGGCGAGTGATTATAACCCCGGTTCCACACCGTCGGGCGACATGAAGTTCGTGGTGTCGTTGGCATGCATCAAGTTGAGGCTCCTGCCTGAGGAAGCTATCAATGCCGCAACGCTCAACGGTGCTTGCGCCATGGGCGAAAGCCAGCAGTATGGTTCCATTGCCAAGGGCAAGGTGGCGAACTTCTTCATCACCCGTCCTATACCGTCGGTCAGCTTCGTGCCATACGCCTACACCACACCTATCGTAGAGCGTGTGTTCCTGGGCGGAAAAGAGTGTTGATGACTTCTCAATAGTAATACCTTTTCATGAAGCGCTGCCTTTGCATATTGTTGCGGGGCAGCGCTTTAGTTTTTTTCTTTAGTGACGGTGAAAAAATAACTTACCAATATTTTCACATGCCTTCATTGATTAGTGGGAAAAATGCCGTATTTTTGCAATATGTTATAGTATGGCGTATGTAATCAGGCATGCCCTGGCATATATGCATAACTAAAGAAAAAGGGAAATATCATGAAAAGAGTATTCCATATAATATCCAAATTTGACCTTGGCGGTGCGGAACGCGTTGCCGCCAACATCGCCAAGTCAGGAAACGACGACTTTGAATATCATGTGGTGGAGGTGTTGCGTGGCGATTCCTCATTCACCCATGGGTTCCTCGATGAACTGCAGTCTGTCGGCGTTACCTGTCACCGGTCTGTCATGCCCGCTTTCCATTTTCATTTCATCGCCGAACGTATCGCCGCCATGCTCTTTCCTTTTCGCTTTCTGGTGCTCTGGCTCAGATACAGACCCGATGTGGTGCATGCCCATACCGAAGTGCCGGATATGTGCGTGTGGGCAATCTCGCGCGTCTTTCCATGGATGCTGCGTCGCGTAAAGCTCGTGCGCACCATCCATAACACCTGTCTCTGGACCGGACTGAAAAGGTTTGGCAGAAAGGTGGAGCGCTTCTATCAGCGCCATGATGCCAATGTCGCCATTTCGCAGTCGGTGCTCGATTGCTATACGAGGGAATACGGCAGTCAGCCGCCGATAATATACAATGGTGTGCCGGAGGTGGAACAAAAAGCGTATGACGGGTTGAAAGCCGGAAAGACGAACATCCTCTTTGCCGGACGGTTTGATGACCAGAAGGGCATCGTGCATCTCGTTGCCGTGATAAAAGGTCTGCAGGATATGCCGCAGTATCATTTCCATGTCATCGGCGGCGGCAGACTACAGGAAATGGTGGACAGAGAGCTCGGCGGACTGCCAAACGTCACCGTCCGTCCGCCCCTGTATGGCATCTCCGGCTATCTCGCCTCCTTTGATTATATGTTTATGCCTTCCGAATTCGAAGGCCTTCCGCTGATGTCGGTAGAAGCGGCGTTTGCCGGTCTGCCTGTGGTATGCAGCGACTGCAAGGGACTCAATGAGACCGTCCCCAAAGACTGGCCTCTTGTTGCTCACGACAACAGCCACGAACAATATTTCCATATCTTCCGCAGCGTTATCCCCAATGCCGACCGCACGATGTTGTCGCAGCAAGCCCGCCAGTTCGTTGCAGTCCGCTTCGGCGTGGAACAGATGCAGCGGAAATATGAGAAGCTTTATCTTGGGTAGTCGTTGAGGCATTTAATTTGCCTTCTCCATTTCCTCCCGTATCGTGGTCTGCAGCTTCTGCTGCCAGTCGCCGGCAAGGGGTTTCCATCCCAAAGCCTCCAGCTTGTCGGTGGCAAACACGGCATAGGAAATCTTCGTGAAAACCTTCTTCTCGGCATCTTCAGGGATGGCGAACACCACCTTCCTGCCAGCCTGGTGAGCCAGCGTCTCTGCCATCTCCCTGATGGAGAACACCGATGATGTGTCGGCGATGTTGTAGGCATTTCCCCGTTCGCCATTCAGTAGCACGTATAGCATCGCCAGGGCACAGTCAGCCACATAACACCACGACCGCATCTGACTGCCGTCGCTCTTCATCACTATGTCCTCACCGCGCAGCACGTTGCGGATGAACTGACAGAATACACGGTTGTCGCTGCCTGTGAAATGCGGACCGTAGGTGTGCGACGGTCTCACTATCACCGCATCCACACCATACTCCTCGGCATACGCCACACAGAGAGTCTCTGCCGCACGCTTCGACGACGGGTAACAAGCCCTCGGCGTGGCACAGTCCACATATCCGCTGTCTGTCTCGGTAAACGCCTTTTCGCCGGTGCCCTGACCGTAGATTTCGCCCGACGAGACATAAAGGAATCTCTCCATGCCGTGGTTCCTGCCGTAGTCTATCAGATTGGCGGTGCCATAAACATTAGACTTTATTATCTCCACCGGACTCTTGGCGAAGAACACCGGACTGGCGTTGCTCGCGGCGTGGATGATATAGTGGAACACAGCGTCACCGGCAAGCGGTTCGCTGACATCGAATTTTATGAAGTGGAACCGCTCGTCGTGCCAGTAGCGGGCAAAGCGTGCATGCGCCCTCTTCTCGTCGCGTCCGGCGGCAAATACATGGTATGAGCGCTCCCGGTGAGCCATCAGTATTTCAACAAGACACCCCCCGATGAGGCCCGTGGCCCCCGTCACGAGGATGTTCCTGTCTTCCAGTTTCTCCCAGGGCAGCGCAGCGGCAGCGGCGTTGATAATGTCCTTTCTGTATTCTGTCATGATAGATGTCGTTATTTCAGCCAAGACTCCTTGTGCACATGCATGAGAGCCTTCAGAATTTCCAGATCCTCCACAGTCGTCACCTTGATGTTCTTCTCCGATCCCGGCACGATATGCATCTCCCTGCCGCCCAGTTCCGCCATCAGCGTACAAGAAGCCACGGAGTTGGTGATGCCCTTCTCCTTAGCCTCCTCATGGGCAGCCACGAGGTTCTTCAGTCTGAAAGTCTGTGGCGTCTGCGTGCGTATCAGCTTGTCGCGCGGAATGCTGGTGCGTGTACTGAATCCGTCCTCGCTCTCAAGTATCGCCTCGCGGCATTTTATTCCCGTTATGGCATATCCGTATTTCTTGCATGTGGCGATGTTGGATGATATGATGTCCTGCGACAGCAGAGGTCTCACGGCATCGTGGACCAACACGAGGTCATCATCATTCACACCGTTCTCCTTCAGTCCATACACACCGTTGCGTATCGAATGCTGTCCGTTGTCTCCGCCCATGAAGATCCATTTCAGCTTAGTCACCGAGAACTGGTTGGCATACGACTGCAATACCGTCTGCCATCCGTCGAGACACACCACGGCGATGCCGTCGATGTCGGGATGACGCTGGAAGGCGAGCAGCGTGTGGATGATTATCGGACAGTTGTCCACGTGCATGAATTGCTTTGGGATGTCTTGTCCCATTCTGTTGCCGGAACCACCGGCTATTATGAGTGCATAGTTCATAGTATCTGTATTTATTCTTGTCTTTATTGTTATGGAATTTTTGTCTCGAAGAGGATTGTTGTCTCGATGAGATCGTTTATCCCAGCTTTTTCTTCACTTCCTCTATCGGTTCTCTGGCGTTCATGTTCAGATAAGCCCTGTTGTGCTTCTCTATCCGCTGCTCCACTGGCGGCAGCTGCATGTAGTCGCCGAAGAAATGCCGCAGATATTCGTCGTATCTCTCGGGCAGCAACACTGTGGTGTCTTCAAAGGGGAACGTCTTTCCCTTGCCGAGCCATTCCTTGGGGAACACCTCGCGGTAGCCGTAAGACCCGGTATACACCTGCACGTTCTTCGCCTTCTCATAGTCGTAGAGATGGCTCATCCCGTCCATCTGTCGTATCAGTCTGCGGCGGATCGCCGACCGGCAGAAGAATGCCAGAGTCTTTATGGCGAAGCGTCCCCACGTTTTAGTGCTTGTCAGCAGCTGCATGTATTCGCCGAAGGTGTTGCGTGTGGATATGGCATTGAGACGGTTGATGATCTTCGTGTATCTGTCTTTCAGCCTGTGCGCCTTGTCTATGTCATCGTCGGTGGCGTCGAGGGGGAAGATGTCCACGAACAGACCGATTACACACGGGCGCTCGCGCTCCTCCACGAGAGTCGTCGTCTTGTCAGACAACTTTGAGAAATACAGAGGGTACGCCTCATTGTCGTAGGGCGTCACAAGTTCATACTTCCCGAAATCCTCCTTCTTGGCTATCTCCAGCAGACGGTCGTAGTCGGGGCGCGGCATTATCACGTCGATGTCGTCGTCCCAAGGGATGATGCCATGATGTCTCACCGCACCGATTGCCGTTCCTGCACAGCAGTAGAAGGTAAGTCCGTGATCCTCGCAGATGCGTGTCAACGCCTTCAGAATATCCAGAATCTTGGCGTTCCACTCTTTTTTTATATCTTTTATGTCCATACCATCTACAAAGGTAGTTAAAAAAAAGCGAAAGAGACAAGGAAAGAAAACATTTAGTTGTATTTTTGCATAATCTTAAGACCGCCACATGCGAAACCCCGTGCAGACTTTAGTGGCGGTCGCATTATGAAACAACGAAAAGAAACAGCGAAACGATGACGGAATCATTGAAGGAGAAGACAGCCAAGGGGCTCTTTTGGGGAGCGGTAAACAGTGGTACGATACAGATGCTTAACCTCGTGTTCGGCATCGTGCTTGCCAAGCAGCTCTCGCCTGGCGACTACGGCGTGGTGGGCGTGCTCACCATCTTCACTCTCATTGCCGGCAATCTGCAGAGCAGCGGTTTCACCCAGGGGCTCACGAATATCAAAAATCCAACGGCAAACGACTACAATGCCGTGTTCTGGTTCAATATCATCGCCAGTTCCATCCTCTACGTCATCCTCTTCTTCTCGGCACCGCTCATAGCCTGGTATTTCCATTCGCCGGTGCTCACCAAGCTGTCGCGCTTCGTGTTTCTCGCCTTCTTCCTGTCGTCGTTCGGCATCGCCCACCACGCCTATATGTTCAAGAACATCATGGCAAAGGAGCGCACCATGACAGGACTCATCGCCCTCTCCCTCTCAGGCATCTGCGGAGTGGTGATGGCATGCAATGGCATGGCATACTGGAGCCTTGCATGGCAGTCGGTGCTCTTCGTCTTCATACAGAACATCTGCCGCTACTACTACACCTTCCGCAAATGGCACCCCACATTCCATATCGACTTCAGTCCGATAAGGCGGATGTTCTCGTTCAGCGTCAAGATTCTCATCACCTCTATCGTAAACACCATCAACGGCAATGTCCTCACCTTCATCATCGGACATAAGTTCCCGATGGCGGCAGTGGGAAACTTCACCCAGGCAAATAAATGGAATACCATGGCATACAGCACGATATCCGGAACCATAGACCAGGTGGCACAGCCCGTGCTGGCGCAGATTGCCGACGACAGCGAGAGGGAGAAACGGGTGTTCCGCAAGCTGATGCGCTTCACGGCGTTCCTGTCTTTCCCTGCCATGTTCGGACTGTCGCTCGTCTCCAATGAGTTCATATTGCTCACGATAGGGGAGAAATGGACCGACTGCATTCCGTTGCTCCAGGTGCTGTGTGTGGGTGGTGCCTTCTTCTCGTTCAACACCATGTACCAGCAGCTCGCCATCAGTGGCGGACGGTCAGACATATACATGTGGTGCAACATCGCACAGATTGTGATGCAGATATTGTTGATACTGCTCACTTGCAGCTATGGCATATATGTCATGGTGGTGGCATACACCATCTTCACCGTGTTGTGGCTTGCCGTGTGGCAGTGGCAGGCGCATCGCCTTATCGGCATCCGCATCGCTGAAGTACTTGCCGACACCATGCCGTTCATGCTTTCGGCAGCGGCGGTGATGGTGGTGACCCATTTCGCCACACGCTGTATTCCTAACCTTGCCCTCCTCCTTCTCTCCCGCATCGTCATCGCCTCGCTTCTCTATCTCGCCATAATGAAGATTGCAAAGGTGGAGATTCTCAACGAGTGTCTGCGGTTTGTAAGGAAGAAGAAATAAGCTCCCCGACGAAGTCCGCACAAGTTCTGATGACCGATGAAAAAAAACGAGAGGCTGACATCCTCACGGATGCCAACCTCCAGAAAAAAACCAACACTTATTCTATATAAAATCGCTTGTTCTTATTGCTTTATTTTACCCCGAAGACGGTCATTAGGCCGTTCACCCCCAAACGGTCATTAGGCCGTTGTAAACTTGCTGTCATCTCCTTTTGCCGTGGTTTGCCCTGCGGCGCTCGCTCAGTCTCTTCATCATCTTGCGCTCCTTCTCATACATCTGCTCTATCTGCTTCTGAGTGAGGAATTTGCTGAACTCCTGATAGTATTTGTTCCTGATGTCGAGCACCTTCTGGCTTCTCTCGAAGCGCTTGCGCATTTTCTCGGCAGCCTGCTCTTCAGTCTCGCTGTTGCGGCAGTTCTTCTTGCGGCACTTGGGTACGGTCTGCCATAACTCCTTCTTGTAGTTCTCGTATGTCTCCACAAAGCGGTCGTAGGTCTTGCCCGTGAGGTTCAGGTCGGCAGCGATGTGCTTGGCCTGCGTTTCCGCCATCTGCTCTCTCGACATACGCTGCTTTGCATTCTGTGCCTGTGTGCCGAAGGCTGTGAACACCAGCATCAGCGTCAGGATTATCGTTCTTGTTGTCTTCATATTTTTTTCCTTTCTTTTAGATTTTGAAGTTCCTTCTTGTCATTTGTCGATTCGTCTGCCGGCAACATTCGTAGACATCCGGAACTTCGGTTTGTTATTTTTTATGTTATAGCGCTATCTATAGGTTTGAATTATATGTGTCCGACAGGAATACGTCGTTGTCGTAGGCGTCGATCATGAGCTGCTGGTCATCGTAGCTCAGATTGTCGAACGCCTGGTCCAGATCAGAATATACATTCATGTTTCTGGGCTGTAGTGCGCTGTGGCATACTATGAAGAGTGTTGCCACTGCTGCCGCTGCCACCATGCTGCGGAACAGATTGTAGATGCGGCACTTGCCTCTTGAGGCGGTCTTCGCCTCCAAGCTCTCCATCACCCTGTTTTCCATATCCGCAAGGAATCCTTCCGGCATGACGTAGGGCATTCTCTTTCCTACGGTCTTGAAATCAAAGTTCTTTTCCATATCTCAAATTCCTTTTAGAGTTCTTGTTGCATATATCTTATTATCTTTTCCTTAGCCAGATGGTAGTTCACTCTCGCCGTCGTGGCAGTCGTCTCCGCCACTTGGGCTATCTGGTCGTAGTCCATCTCGTCGTAGTATCTCAGGTTGAATGCCAGCTGCTGCTTGCGTGGCAGCGAGAGTATCGCCTTTTGCAGCCTTACGGCCTCGAGGTCGGAGAAGTCAACGTAGCTGTCGGCAGTCATATCTGCCATGGCATCCTGTTCGCCGAGCGCTTCGCTCATCAGTGTTGTCTTCTTGTTCCGTTCCAGCAATGTCAGTGCCTGACGCGTGGCGATGCGGTATATCCATGCCGTCAGGGCATCCTTGTTGTCGAGTCTGTCGATGGAACGGTATGCTTTGATAAACGTCTCCTGTTCGACGTCCTGTGCATCATCATGACTCACCACCAGACGGCGGATGTGCCAGTATAGCGGCTCACTGAATTTCGCCATCAGCAGTCGGAACCCCTTTTCCTTGTCTTGGGCTATGGTCCTCGTTATTTCGTTGTTGTCGATATTCATCTTGCCTTGTTGCCTGTAGTGATGTTTTGTTGTTATAAACTATATGATGCTTGTCTGCCGTATTGTTTGTCGGCTTTCTGTTTATAGGACGCACAGACTTGTGGAATGTTTAATCCCGAATGGTAATTAAATTATTACTGTTTGCGTTTTTTTACCCGTTGGCGGAAGGTGATCGATATGAGTAAAAGCTGCTAATGTCGCTGATTCTTAGTAAAAACGAGAATTGCTCAAAAACTGTCAGATTGTCTGGTTTTTTGTTGTAGTCTTCTGATAAACAGACGGTTGACTGTCTTGCAATTGTCAGCCAATTGTCTGGATGGTTTGCTCGGATGAAAGGAATTGTCAGGCGTGAGGAATCGTCAGGTCAAAGTAATTGTCAGATGTGAGGAATTCAGACTACAGGAATTGCATGCGTTGGCAGGATCCAGAAAACAGGAATATGGGTATTACAACATTCACTTTTGGGGCATCATTCTGACAGCAAATCTGCCCAACAGGGGCAAGCACGTTGCCCATGATGGGTAAGCACGTTGCCCCAGTTGGGCAAGCAGCGTGCCCAATTCCTGAACTTTTGTTGTCCTTGCCAATGTTGTTTTTTAGGAGGTGGAGTCCTCTTGGGCTCCGGGAGTATATCGGTGCGTATTCTATATACCTTCGTATATTGTATACAAAGGTAAATATAAAAGATGTGTGTCCGCGGAGTATATATTCTGCAGGAGGTGGTTTGGGGTGTCAGATTCCCGTGTTCTGGTGAAGCATCTGCACGTTTTCGTCCCAGATGTCCTTCAGACTTTCCGTGTCGCCGTCGTCGGCATAGTCTGTAATCGCCAGGATACAGTCGTTGGTAATCTCGCCAACCTCAATCCTCAGTTCGCAGTAGGCGTCGGGATTGGTGTCGTCGTCCCATTTGAAGCGGATGAACTTCTCTGCCTTTTCCTTCACTATGGTTGCCGTCTTCGTGTCTTTGTTCATATACGATGTCCCCCATGTGAATGTCAGCTTGTCGCCTTCCCGCTCCACCTCGTCAGCCATCCATCGTTCCAGTCCGGTAGCTTCGCTGATAATGGGCCATACCGCACTTGGTGATGTAGCGTTGAGTTCATACTCCAGATAGATTCTTTTCATGTCGTCCATAGATAAATAGATATTCTGTGCCAGTGTGTTGACCCCGTCGGTCGTAGATTCTGATGCCTTGACAACAGTTAGTAGCGTCCGATTGGGGCATATCTTCAGTTTTATGTTCTATTTTGGGGCAAAAATACAAAAAAACATTGTATTGAAAGATTTTCTTGAAAATATTTTGGTGGTTTAAATAAAAAGTCTTACCTTTGCACTCGCAAAAAAGAAATGATGGCGGGATAGCTCAGCTGGTTAGAGCGCATGATTCATAATCATGAGGTCCCCAGTTCAATCCTGGGTCCCGCTACAAGTCTTAAGGATGTATCTGAACTTGATGTTTGGTACATCCTTTTTTATTTTTCGGCGGTCGAAGATGCCGCTGACTGAACCATCCAGATGGTTTCTTATAATTTCAGATGCTTAACAGTCAGAGACTCAGGTCGTTACGTGTGAAAACCAGATGGTCTGATGATTTTTTTGTTTTTCCTCTTTTCAATACTTTTTACGGTGATATTAGCGAGTGTGTCCCCAGCTTCCGGTGGGGATACAAGCAGTTATAAAACATATTAAACCCAAAACGGTCATTAGGCCGTTAAATGTGATATTTTATAACTGCTTGCAGTCTTTTGCTTTTTATAAGGCGTCTTTTGTCCGTTTTTAATTCGCAATAGCTTGCTATTACTCATTAAAAGCCAACCAAAATCCACTCTTCTAAAAATCAAAATCCAAGCAAGCCCTAACGACCGATTTGGGTTAAACCCAAAACGGTCATTAGGCCGTTAAATGTGATATTTTATAACTGCTTGCAGTCTTTTGCTTTTTATAAGGCGTCTTTTGTCCGTTTTTAATTCGCAATAGCTTGCTATTACTCATTAAAAGCCAACCAAAATCCACTCTTCTAAAAATCAAAATCCAAGCAAGCCCTAACGACCGATTTGGGTTAAACCCCAAACGGTCATTAGACTGTTTGGGGTTAAGTTGATTTTTACAGCGGACGGTCGCTTGTTGAGACTTGACTCTTTATGTGCGTTTCGCCGTTGCGGTCCACATATTTCGCCTTTCCTGTGTATTCGCCTCCAGAGTCGGCCATCCTCATGATGCGAGCATGACAGCCAGGAGTCTTGCCGTGGTTAGGGAATACACCGTCGGCGTCGGATTCCTCGAAAGTGAAGTAGGCAGAAAGACCCTCCGGCACCTCTTTGTCGGTGAACCCCCTCATGCATCGCAACACCTCCTCGGCGGTCAGCGCTCTGTTCCATATCTGCACATCGTCGATGGCACCGTTGAGGCCTGCCTTATATACACCGCTTCCGCCGATGCGGATGTCAGCCACGGCGTTGTGGTCTATCCTCTTGTTGTCGGCAGGCATCAGTTCGCGACGTGTCGATTCCGGCATCTGCAGCGGACCGGCCACGAGCCTTCCGTTTATATACACCCTCTGCACCTTCTCCTTGTCTTGCGTCACCATGATGTGTGTCCACACGCCTGCCGGGATGCTGTATCCGTCTGTCGTCATGTCGCCGTGACCTTCGATGTCGCCGCCGCAGCCCATCGTGCGATACATAATTTCGTTGGCAGGATGGTTCTTGCCGCTCTTCTCGTCGGTCCATGGCGGACAAACCTGCACCCACAGGTCGCCCCAGTTGTTGAACGGCCATTTGTCGGCTATTGAATTCTTCGACACGATGTTTGTTCCCTGCTTGTCATGCGTCCAGTCGTCAGCCTTCACCCATAGAGCCACCGAATATTCCAGTCCAGGCAACGCCTCGGCAGGAATTGTCAGCATATACGGGTCGTTGAGCTTGAGCGCCTTCGATGTGGAGGAGAGAGGCGACACCTTCACCAGTCCTCGTGTCATCGTCTGCGATCCGTCGCCGTTGATAGTCATCAAGTCGTAGATTCCATCCTTGTCTATACTCGTGGTGATGGTAGTGGAGTTCTCCGCCTTCGCTATCACCTTGTCCGTCAGAGCGTCGATGATTCTCCATTCCTTTGCCGGCGGCATCATGTTGTCCTTATAATATATGGTGAACGCCTCTCCCGGCTTTATCCTGTCGCGGTCGATGGCCGGTGTGCTGTTCAGGGCGTTGTATTCAATCACCCTGTAGTTGCTCCATGCTATGTCAGAGCCCTGCTGTCCGTCCGGCGACACGGCACGCACGCCGAATCGGCATTCCCTCTTGCATCCTTCAGCCAGCGGAGCGCCGATCACGTATGCCGCCCATGATTCCGTGGCGGTGAGCAGCTGCTGCGGTCTGCCTTTCTGCTGGAAGTATATCTCGTAATACCAGGTGTCCACCTCGTCGTTGTATGTCTTCTCGTCGCCCTTTTCCTCCTTGGAGGCATAGCGCATCTTGAAGTCCACGGTGTGGTTCCATCCCCGCATCACCTCTATTTCCTTTATCCATGGCTTCACGGTGTTGAACCGCTGTCTGGGGTTGCGGACAGCCATCTCGCCGATGTTCATCACATAGTCGTCGCCCGTGCCTTCCACCACGATGCCCATCATGGCTACCTCGTCGCCGGCTTTCAGTCCCAGCTTTTTCAGAGGCGTCTTGAATGTGGTCCATGTGTTCTCCCTTTTTGCTGCAGGCAGCGCTATCTCCTTGTATTCCGACGTGTTGCCTTTGAGCGCCACGAAGAGTCTGGCGTGTGTGTCCTTGCCTTTCGGCATCTTGTATGTCAGCGACAGTTCATAAGAAGGCTGCGTCAGCAGCTTTGTCTTGAAGAGTTTTATGCGTGAGAACTTCGTCGCTCCATGCAGCTGCAGACACGAGCCTCCGGTGTAGCTGTCGTCCCACGACAGTTCGGCATTTACAAACGAGCCGATGTTCTCTGCCGTAGTCCGGTCATTCTCGTCGGTTATCCAGAAGCGCCATGTCGGCAGGTAGTCCTGTGTGTTGAGGTTATACCATTTGGAGTCGAAAGCCACCTTTCCGTCCTTGTAGTAGTGCAGTCCGTTGCCCAGATTGAAACGGGTGACAAACGGCACCTGCTGTATCGTTGACTTTGCCGTCAGCAGACGGGCAAGTCCGTGGAAGGTTCTGAGGTCAGCGTTAGACAGTGAGCAGTCTGTACGTACCTCCGGCAGCAGGGCAGGGTTGCGGTAGCCGCCGGAGAACGACAGTTCCTGTTTCAGTAGATACGCCTTCTGGATGATGACGTCAGCCGTGCCGTCGTCGGTAGCGCTCTGGTGAAGTAGGTTCTGCGAGTGTGCTCCCCATACGCCCACCGATATGTCGTTGTTCACGAGGTCCTGCCAATGCTTGTTGTTCCAGGCACGTCCCTGAATGTCGAATCCTGCATAATAGTCGTAAGGACTTCTGCCCAGCGACCGAGCGTATTTTGCCGACGCCTTCAGAATGTCGTCCGTCCAGTTGTAGTTGGCAAAAAGGCGGTCTGTGGCGATGCTGTCTTTCGTGCCGAACATCCTCTTGTTCTGTTCGCCGAGTCCGCAGTCGAGCGACAGTTCTCCATTGTCGTCGGTCACATCATACCATTGCAGTTCGAATGTCCATCCAATGTCCTTCGCCTTGCGGTGGACGTCGATGAAGAAATCCTGCAGCCGCATCATCGTTGCCTTGTCGGTATTGAATTCCGAGTTCACTCCCAGGGCGTTGATGCCGTAGTATTTCATCAGACGGGCAAGTTTCAGCGAGTTTCTGAACGAACCGTCGGTGTTTCTCTCCGCCAGTTTCATCAGCGTCTGCGAATAGTCCGCCTTCACGGTGTCGCCTACTTCGGCATCCCAAGGCACCGAGAGCACGCATCCCACCGTGACACCATTCTTAGCCGCCGCATCGCTGATGCCAGCCGACACTCTCAGCCATGGTGCAGACCAGTTGCCGTGGGTGTCGATATACTGCCACATAGAGAAGTTGTCGCCCTCAAAACAGTAGCGGGGCAGAGCCTTCCATTTCGTCGTGGGGTCGTCGAGCGGTGTCCACAGGAACATTCTGCGCTCAGCCTCCACATCGTTTCTAACCTGATAGTCGCCGTCGGTGATGCGCTTGAGCGGACGCTGGCGCGAGATGAAGAACTCGTCATCGATTCTTGACAGACCGCAGGGTGGGGTGCCCGGCTGCCAGGAGTCGAAGAATCTGTAAAGGTCCTTCCAGTTTATCTCTTTCTTCTCTCCTCCCACAGTCACCTTCTCAAAGTCGAAGTCGTGTTTTGGAGTGCGTTGTGCCGTTGCCGTCATACATGTTATGAGGGCAACGGCGATAGTGGTGATGGTGTTCTTCATGTGTAAATAAATTATTGCCGTTTCACAAGTTTACAGACTTGTCACTTCTTCTTCATGTCGATGACCAGTTTGCCCACGTAGATGCCGCTCTTGCCGTTCTGGTCGTTGCCGATGCTCTTGCCGTCGAGGTTCTTGGCATATCTCAGCTCTTTGAACATGGAGTGAGAGTGTCCGCCGAGCACGAGGTCGATGTTGCGTGTCTTTGCCATCATCACCTTGTCGTTCATGGCGTCTTCGTTCCATCCCAGATGCGAGAGACATATCACGATGTCGCATTTCTCCTTCAGCTTCAGATAGTCGGCAGTCTGCTGCGCCTTCTCCACAGGGTCGAGGTATTTCACTCCCGGACAGTTCTTTGCCGACACCAGTCCGTAGAGTTCCGGCGCCAGGCCGAACACTCCGATTTTCATTCCGCCTCTCTTTATGATGGTGTAAGGCTTCACGATACCCTCCAGACAAGTGCCGCTGAAGTCATAGTTGGCACATACGATGGGGAATTCCGCCATCTTGAAGATGCGCGCCATGTTTTCGATGCCGAAGTCGAATTCGTGGTTTCCGATGGTAGCGGCATCATAGCCCATCATGTTCATGAGACCAATCTCCACATCGCCGCGGAACATGGAATAGTATGGCGAACCCTGTGAAAAGTCACCGCTGTCGAACAGCAGCAGCTGCGGATTGGCAGCCCTTTGCTCCTTTACCATCTCCAGACGGCGCAGGAATCCGCCGCGTCCTGCCACGAGAGTGTCTTTAAGAGTGGTCTTCAGAGGCATTACACAACTGTGGGTGTCGTTTGTGTGGAGAATCACCAGCTTCTTTATCTTCGCCGATGCGCAACTGATCGTGGCGCACATCAAGGCGATAAGGAATATCTTCTTGTAGTTCATAGTGTCGTGGTTATTTGTTTCTTACGAATCTTCCCTCTACATTGGCGTCGATTACGATGCCCTTTGCCGAGGCTTCCTTGAAATATCTGATGATGAGGTCGCGCACGTTGTTCTTTTTGCCGCCAGGATTCTTCACGTCGGTCTTGCTCTTGAAAGCTACCATCCTGTCGTTGCCCTCAGCCACATAGTCGAGAGTGGCGATGCGGTATACACGTTTAGGGTCCACCTCCTCGCCGTTTATCTTCAGGCTCAGCAGATGCAGGTCCTTGTCCATTACTGCCGCCACACCTTGGCTCACGCCCTGGCCGCCCCATCCAGCCATCTGCTGGAAGAGTTCCGTTACCTTCTCGCCAGTCAGCGAACAGAAGCAGAGCTTGTTTTCAAACGGTGCCACATCGAGCACATCGCCATACGTGATGTTTCCTTTTGGGAAAGCCGCACGTATTCCGCCAACGTTGTATACTGCGAAGTCTGGCTTCTCGCCGAAGTCCTTTCCGCTCCAGAGCAGTATGTCGGAAAGGAGGTTAGACAACGGACTCTCCGGCTGGTAGCTCTCAAGAGCCTTTGCCGTCTTGCCTACCACCGGACCCATCACGCTGTCCACTTGAGCTCTGAATGGAGCTATGAAGGCTTCCGACTTGGCGTCAGCCTTGTCGTATCTGCTGTCGATCAGGATGCGGCTCCTGTCCACGTTCTGCATCTCATAATGGGAGACGCAAGAGGCAGAAAGCATCGTAGCCGCCGCGACAAATATAATTGATAACTGTTTGTTCATACTTATATATTTTTGTGTCTTCTTTGTCTTATGCTGAGGTGCAGCATATCTTATCTTTGCAAAGATAAAAATATAAAATGGCATTTCCAACCGAAATGCCATTAATTAGTATTATCTTTTGCTTATCGTGCCGTCGTTGGCAATAGTGAGCTTCGGATTGCTGAAGTCAGCATTCGTCAGACTCCGTATCTCTTTCGCCACAAGGTTCAGAGGGTCGTGACGCGGACCCTTGCCGCGTTGCTGGATGAAAGAGTTTATCTTTCCGCCGACGAAAGTGCCGTCGGCTGCGTTGACGGTGAGCTGCAGCACCGGAGCATAACCCGATATGCCGCTGATGTTCACGCCGTATGGAGTGCAGAAATTGCCAAGACTGTATGCTATGAAATGATTCTTGTATAGTTCCACAGCCCTCACCACATGCGGTCCGTGGCCATACACCACGTCAGCACCGTTGTCTATGCAGAAGTGGGCGAAGTTTCTCAGGTCGCCGCGGTTCTCTCCGAGGAACATCTCCTTGCCCTGTGGCAAGTGTTTGTGTGCCGTACCCTCCGCTCCGCCGTGGAACGACACTATCACGATGTCGGCTTTCTCTCTGAGATTGCCGATAATCCTCTTCACGTTCTCCTGGTCGGCATGCTTCAGTGTGTAAGAGTTGTGGCCGAAGGCGCAGAATCCGTATCTGATGCCGTTGCGTTCCACTATCGCACTTTCCTTTCTTCCGCCGATGCCCGAATATGCTATGCCGTTGGAATGGAGAGTGGCCTCGGTGGATTTCACGCCGTCGAGACCGAAATCGAAGGCATGGTTGTTCGCCATGCTCATGAAGTCGAAACCGGCATCGGCAATCAGTTTGCCGTAGCGGGTTGGCACACGGAAGGAGTAGCTGAATTTGCCACCCTTCTTCGTCGTCTCCCCCTCATCGGCGAGGGCGCCCTCCATATTTCCTGCCGCCACGTCGGCAGCTGTCAGGATGCTGTCCACATCCTTGAAGAGCGTGGCGCCGTCTTTCTCCGGCAGACGGCTGTCGGGGAATGTAGTGCCCGGCATTATGTCGCCCACGAAGGCAAGGTTCAGTGTGCCGCCCTTGGCTCTTCTGTCAGATGTCATACTTGCCGCAGGTGCCTGCTTTCCCTTGTCGGCAGGAGCCTTGGCTGCTATAGTGTCGGAAACGCCAACGGGCACAGAGCCTTTGCGCTCGGTGCCCGTTGAAGTGCAGGCGATGGATATCCCTGCAATTATCATCAATGAAGCTAATGCTTTCATAAGAGATTTTTATAGTATACGTGTGTTATTGAGTAATCCTTCTTGCGCCCACATAGCGGCGAGAGTAGTAAGGCTCTGTGCTCTGGCTCACCTTCACGCCCTTTATGCTGGCGTGGATGAAACTGAAGTTGCCGTTCATCGGGTCGTAGTCAACCACGATTCCCACGTGGCCGATACCCTTGCCGGAACGGGGACTGGTGAAGAACACGAGGTCTCCGGTCTGCAGATTGCTGCTTGCCACAGCCTCGCCCTGGGTGTATTGTCCGCGAGAAGAACGGTTGAGCTCTATTCCCATCTGCTTGTAGAGATAGCTTGTGAATCCCGAGCAGTCGAAGCCGCCGGGACCCGATGCTCCTGAGCGATAGCGTGTGCCGATGAGCGAGAATGCCTCGTCCATGAGGTTTTCCATTGAAGCAACGTCGTAGTTGTCCACATTGCCGTCTTCCGAATACAGGAAGTCATAGTTGTCGATTTCGTCTGTCTGGTCGTTATCGTTGTCTGGCAGCTGTGCGAATGTCGGTGTGACAGCCACGAACAATGCTGCGAGAGCAATCTTGATGCTTTTTTTAATGTTCATATTCCGTTTCCGTTTTTTTATGCGCCGTCATCTTGCCTGTTTCCAGGCAGACACAAAAGAAGACCATACCCATACATGTTTCATGTGGGTTCACTCTTGGGTGTGACGATGGTTCATTAAGCGCATTAGGTTCTGGCCTGCCGGGCTTGGAATCGGGATGACAATAAACGACATTATCCTTCTCCCTGTTGACTTTCGGCAGCCATTTTAATTAGTTTGCGGTACAAAGATAATAAAAAAAAGCGACTTCACAATGCCTTTTACATCTTTTCAAGCCCATGCCTTCAAGGGGTCGCAATGTTGTGAAAATTTCTTAGCCACTGATTTTTAGCGATTTAGCTTTATGTCGTGCAGTTTTTACTTTAAGTTTTTCTTTTAATATTCGTTAACAACGATTGATTAACAAATATTGCAGCGGCGGTAAAGGTTTCTTTGATTTTCGTGGTTAAATCAGAGTGCATCAACGCTTATACACATTGTATTTTCAGTTTATGATTGGCGGGCAGAAGTGTTTATGTAAAAGGCCGTTTGAGAACTTTTGCCGTTCCGAGTTCCGCTTTTGCCAGTATTATATAAAAAAGACAAGAGGTAGAACCGCGGAGTCCGCAGGTCCAACCTCTTGCCGGTATTTTTTTCAGTCTGTTGTCCCGTTGTGGGCAGTCAGTATTATTTCACCTGGATTACGAGATACTTGCTTGTGCTCCAGAATATGTCAGGGTTCGTGATGCGCAAAACATACTGGTCTTTGGCATCTGTGGTGAGCGAGTAGCTGCTCGATGGGTGCATGGTGAGGATTTTTGCCGATTTGGAATACAGTTTGATTTCCTTCTCCACGCGGATATCTATCTTGGTGAAGTAGCTCTTGTTGAAGTTGCCCTGCAGCACCTTGCCCTTCACGAGGATGTTCTGCGCCTTGAGTTCCTTCTTCGTACCGAAGGCAAACCATGCCGTGTTGAGCTGCTTGTCCTGCGAATTGATGGTCTGGGTCTTCTGTTCGCTCTCCGTCTTGAGATCGCTCATGTTCGTGTTCAGGTCGCTGATGGTCTGGTCAAGCTCGGCGATGTGTATGTCTTTGGCGGCAAGTTCGGCACGCAGCTGCTTCAGCTGTTCGTCCTTTTCCTCCATCTGCTTTATGAGATTGTCAACGGTGCGTTTCAGTTCGCTACTCTTGAAAGAGCTCTCTCTCATCTGCTGCTGCAGTTTGGCGATGAGCTCGCGGTTCTGCTGCATGCGCTGCTGTATGAACTGGATGTTTTCTTTTATCTGCTCCTGCTTGTTCTGTCCCTCGCCCTCTTTGGCTATGGTGACACGCTCTTCAGCCTTGTTGATGGCGCGGAATCCCTCTTCAACGTCGTTGAGCATTCCCACCATGTCGTTTATCTCCTGGTCGCGCTGGGCGATGATTTTCTGAAGTGAGTCGTTCTGTACTATGTTAGACAGTTCGCCCGTTGCCTTCTCGTTCTTGCAGGCAACTATCGTCGCCAGGCAGAACACGATAAATAGAATCTTTTTCATGAGTATCTTATTTTCCGTTCTTTTACTTTTCTTGTTGTTTAACTTTTTCTAAAGTTATATTGGGGTTACCTTTTATTCTCCTTGTTCTTCGTCTTCGGCAGGGGCAGGTCGGTTGCCTCTCCTTTCCTTCTTCTGCCTGTTCTCCTTCTTGTCCTTCTTCTCCTCCGGCCTTCCGGCGAGCACGATTACGAATTCGCCCTTCGGCGGAATCTCCTCGAAATGTGCTATCACCTCGTCGAGGGTGCCTCTGACGCTCTCTTCGTGTATCTTTGAAATCTCGCGGCAGGCGCTCACCTGTCGGTCACCGCCGAAATATTCGGCAAACTGCTTGAGCGTCTTCACCACACGGTATGGCGACTCATAGAAAATCATCGTGCGCGACTCCTCGGTGAGGCTCTCCAGACGAGTGGCGCGTCCCTTCTTCTGAGGCAGGAAACCCTCGAAGCAGAAACGGTCGCAGGGAAGTCCCGATGCCACTATCGCCGGCACGAATGCCGTTGCGCCAGGCAGACACTGCACCGTGATGCCGGCAGCCACAGCCTCTCTGGCGAGATAGAAGCCAGGGTCGCTGATGCCGGGAGTGCCGGCGTCGCTGATGAGGGCTACAGTCTGTCCACCCTTCAACCGCTCCACGATGCCGGCAGATGTGCCGTGTTCGTTGAACTTGTGGTGTGCCATAAGCTGGTTCTTTATCTCAAAATGCTTCAGCAGGATGCCCGATGTGCGGGTATCCTCGGCAAGCACCAGGTCGGCCTCCTTCAGGATGCGGATGGCGCGAAGCGTCATGTCCTCCATATTGCCGACAGGCGTCGGCACGATATACAATGTTCCCATATGAGCCACAAATATAAGGATATTAATCAGGAGGAGCAAAAAAACTGATAGTTTCTTTGCAATTTTTAAAACGTCTTTGTACTTTTGTGCTCAAATGAACAATAATTTAGCAGGGGAGACACACCGCCCCGGAAGGATAGAAGTGGTGTGCGGCTCTATGTTTTCCGGAAAGACAGAGGAGCTGATAAGGAGAATGAAAAGGGCCAAGTTTGCCAAGCAGAAAGTGGAGATTTTCAAGCCGTCGCTCGACACCCGCTATTCCGATGTGGATGTGGTGAGCCATGACCAGCATTCGATACCGAGCACACCGATAGACTCATCGTCTACAATCGCCTTGCTCTCGTCGGACATCGATGTGGTGGGTATCGACGAGGCACAGTTTCTCGACGATGGAGTGGTGGACGTGTGCAACGACCTTGCCAACCGTGGCGTGAGAGTCATCGTGGCAGGGCTCGACATGGACTTCCAGGGCAAGCCTTTCGGTCCGATGCCCGCCCTTTGTGCCATTGCCGACGAGGTGACCAAGGTGCATGCCATCTGTGTGAAATGCGGAGCGTTGGCATATATCAGCCATCGGCTCGTGGCAAACGATAAGCGTGTGCTCCTGGGCGAGCAGATGGAATATGAACCGCTTTGCAGGGAGTGTTACCAGCGCATCGTGAATGACAACGAGCTGCAGGGACGCTGATTTTGGGCAGGACGCATGGTGGTGTCGGGCCAGTTGCATAAATTAAGGTGTAGCTCGCCGGATATAAAACAATGGTGTGACTTGTAATAATAAAAAAAAGTATAAAAGCTTATGTTGGAGAAAGAGATTACTTTCGACCGCTTTGTGCGAATACTCGGTATCGTGCTTCTTGTGGGCGGCGTGTTATATACGATGAATTTCCTGAGCAGCGTGCTCCTGCCATTCTTCGTGGCTTGGCTGCTGGCATATCTGATGTATCCGATAGTGAAGTTCGTGCAGTATAAGCTGCATGTGCCCACCCGAGCCCTGTCCATTATCGTGGCGCTGGTGTTCGTGCTTGCCGTCATCGGTGGAGTGTTCTATCTCATCATTCCGCCGATGATAGACCAGTTTGAGAAACTCGGCGACATCGTGATGCAATATGTCAAGCAGGGTACCAACGGCGAGAGTTTCCAGGCTGTGGTGCAGCAGTGGTTGCATGACAACAGACAGGCGATAGAACAGGTGTTCAAACGCAAAGACGTGTCAGACGCCATCAAGTCGGCGATGCCGAAACTTTTCAGCGTGCTCGGCCAGACGGCAAACGTGATATTGAGCATCGTGGCGTCGCTGATAACGCTACTTTATATGTTCTTCATCCTGCTCGACTATGAGTACCTCTCATCGAGCTGGATAAAGATATTCCCCAAGAAGGTGCGCCCGTTCTGGCAGTCGCTGATGAAAGACGTGGAGCGCGAGCTGAACAGCTATATCCGTGGACAGTCGCTCGTGGCACTGATAATGGGAATACTCTTCTGCATAGGTTTCACGATAATCGACTTCCCGATGGCTATCGGTCTGGGAATACTTATAGGCATCATGGACCTCGTGCCATATCTGCATACCTTTGCCCTGATTCCAACGGCATTCCTCGCATTGCTCAAGGCTGCCGACACAGGACAGAACTTCTGGGTGATACTGGTGAGTGCCGTGGCGGTGTTCTGCATCGTGCAGGTGATAATAGACATGGTGGTGACGCCGAAGGTGATGGGAAAGGCGATGGGACTGAATCCCGCCATCCTGCTCCTCGCCCTCTCTGTGTGGGGCACGCTGCTCGGATTCATCGGACTTATCATAGCCCTGCCGCTGACAACGATATTGATAGCCTACTATCAGCGATATGTCACAAAAGACAAGGCGGCAGAACATGCCGATGCCGAATCCACAGAAGTCGCGGATGGCGCAGCCACTGCTGCTGCAACCCCCAAAGATAATTAAAATACCTTTGTCATAATACAACGGTATTAAAGAAACGACAGAAGCCTGCATGCAGTCGATGAAATACTGCTTGCAGGCTTTTGTCGTTTCTGGGGACCAATGATATCAGATGATTGTCAGACGAATATCAGGGTGTATGGGATTATCATGCGAATATCAAGGTATATCCCATATACACCAGGTGGGCGCAGACGGCTGCCACCAAACCGCCGATGGTGTGGGCGATGATAGCCTTTGGAGTCAAGTCGCGATAGCCCAGAGAGTCGAGCATCGCAGTGTGGGTGCTCAAGAATCCGCTCCAGCACATACCGATTGCCGTGAATACCGCAATGGCGTTGCCATCTACCCATCCGTGCTCAATGAAACCTGGCACCAGGCTCAATGCAGCGCCTACAGCTCCGAGAGCGGTGATAGGGAATGCCACGAGATGTGGGTCGTTGAATCCGAAGAGCCATTCAAACACGAAGTTTATCTTATAGGCAAGGGCTGGAAGCAGTTCCACACCCTGATATGCCGAACCGTCGTATCCGTTGGCACCTTCGCCGAAGGTGAACATCATCACGAACGTAGAGATGATGAGCACACCGGGGATGATGGCAATACCCACATCCACTCCGCTTCGTCCACCGTCGAGCAGACCGTCGAGCAGACGGATGAAGACAGACTTCTTCGGTTTGTCGCTCTCTTCGGCAGTCATTTCCTCCTCTTCTATTTCAACGGCATTCTCATGGGCATACTGAGGGAAAGCCTTCAGTATGAAACGCTGCATGAGACGGGTGGAGCAGACACATCCGCAGCAGGCTCCGAAGAGACCGATGAATGGTGCAGCATAGAATCCGTTGCCCACCATGAACACCATCACCAGAAGACCCATACCGAATGCCGTTCCAAAGTTGGTTAGGGAAATATACTGGTATTTCTTGAAGAACGAGCCGAATCTCTTGTCGTTGGCAAGTGATATGATGGCGGGGTTGTCAGAGAGGAACGTCATCACGGCTCCCAGCGATGACACACCGGGGAGATTGAACACCGGTTTCATCAGCGGGCGCAATAGCTTCTCAAGCAGGCTCACCACGCCGAACTCCACGAATACCCTGCCCAAGGCTCCCGTTATCACGCAGATGCTCATGAGATAGAACACTGTGTTGATCAGCAGGTCGTGGGCGGTCTTCATTATAGTGTTGAGCATGTTGGGAACTCCCATCACATAGCCCAGATATCCGAACAGCGCCACTACGATGAGGACGCACAAGCAGCCATTTGGCAGCAGACTTCTTTTCTTGGTTTTGTTTTCCATATTCCTTTTTGTTGATGTCTTAGGTATTGGATTTATTCTGAATAGGTTTTCTTGGTTTTTTGTCGTCCGGGCATTGCATCATCTGCCATTGTTGGCAGATGCGCTGTTGCCATGACATTATCAATAACCCATTTTGAACAGGTCGATCTTTGCCGATACGCCAGCCTGAATAGTCAGTCTGTCGTTGAGCATCGTGCCGTCAGGGTTTGTGTTCTTTCCGCTGGTGTGTGCCACACCGAGGTTCACTCTGAAGTTCTTCTTGTTCTTTACAGGGAAGAACTCCAGTCCGCCGCTCACCGTGGTCAGCTCCGAGCCGGCCATCACGTATTTGTCGGCATCGGTGTCAGTCTTGTTCACGTCGTAGGTCACTTTGCCGTAGATGTTCAGCATGGGATTCACGCCGTATATCAGGTTTGCCATCACAGAGCAGTCTTTGAAGAAATATGTCTGATGGCTGGCAGCACGGTTCATCAAATCCAGTTCCAGCGTCACTGGTCCCATATTGAATCGGTTGCCCAATGCTATGTATGAAATGAATTTGCTCGGTTCGTATTCCATCATGTTGAGAGAATAGGTGGTGCTCCAGATGCCGTGAGTGCCGGTCCAATAGAGGTTGTAGGCAAACATGTCGTGTCTGTCGGCGGTGGCAAAAGAGCTCTCGCAGAACTGTGCGAAGAAGGTGTCTTTGCCACTGTTAGAGGTATATGCAGCGTTTACACCGAATTTGAAGCAAGTCACGTTGTTCCAGAATTCAGATGCCGTATAGATGTCGATAGGAGCTTTCTCATATTCGTATCCACCTATCCATACTATCTCCTTACCGGCAGAAACTCCCCAGTTCTTGTTCGCCTGATAGGTTACATACATCCAGTCTGTTGCCTGGAAAATGTCGTTTCTTTCGATTTTCTTGTTCAGTCGCTGTCTGAAGGCGAAAGAAACCTTTTCGTTGATTTGTCCGTCAACGAAGACGTTCAGCTGGTCGCCTTTGAATCCAGAGTGGTCATGCCTCAGTTCGCCGCCAACCCTGTCGTTGTAGAAGCCCACCTTTGTCTCGGCTCCGATTTTCAGTTTCGGTGCAGTTTCCTGCGCCTGTGTTGGCAATGCGCATAGGGCAGCGATTGCCAATAAAGGAAAATGTCTCATATTTTAATTTATAGTTTTATCATGGTGTGTTTCCCGCAAGAAAATATTGTGTTCCTGTCACAAGAACATCGTATTTTCCTTCTAAGAATATTGTGTCTTTCTCGTAAGAACATTGTGTTTCTCCCGTATGAAGTTGCAAATGTATAATAAAAGGAAAAATATTCCAAACGATATAGCAAGAAAATACGTCAGAATAAAAAAATCATTAAAATATTTGGTTGTTTGACAGAAAAGTCATACCTTTGCACTCGCTTTTGATAATAAAGCAAATACGGAGATCCGCTAGCTCAGTTGGTAGAGCACAACACTTTTAATGTTGGGGTCTTGGGTTCGAACCCCAAGCGGATCACACAAAGGGAGGTCTTCAGAACCTCCTTTTTTTGTGCCCTGTAGTATCGTAGTATTTGTAGTATCATAGTTTTTTTATTTATAGCATCATGATGTCTTGTGATGCTGATGAAAGAAGGAAGACACATGGAAACAACAAGAGATATTAATGTTTCGGTTGCAGGCAACGACAGCAACAGGCTGGCAAACGGGAAAGAGTATATGGAAAAAGAAAACAGAATAATCATGCTCGGCACGGGTAGCGCCACGGTGTCTCGCTGCTACAACACCTGTTTCGTGGTGGAGTCGGGGAGCGACAGGCTGATGGTTGATGCCGGTGGCGGAAACGGTATCCTGGGACAGTTGTCCAAGGCTGGAGTCGCCATCGATGATATCCATCACCTCTTCGTTACACATGCCCATACCGACCACGTGCTCGGAGTGGTATGGGTGGTGAGAGTGATAATGCAGCATGTGCTTGAAAAGCGCTACGACGGGGTGCTCCACGTGTATGGCAACGGCAAGGTGGTGGATGTGATAACCGCCATCTGCGGAATGACCCTGCACAAGAAATACAACGCTCTCATAGGTTCGGAGATATTGTTCCACCGCCTTGCCGACGGAGACGGATTCCAGGTGGGCACGATGGATGTGAAATGTTTCGACATCCACTCCAAGAAGGAACCGCAATATGGATTCTCCCTGCGCTTCGGCAATGGCGAAAGACTGGTGTGTATGGGCGACGAACCTTGTTCGGAGCAGACGCTGCAACATGCCGCCGGTGCCGACTGGATGATGTGTGAGGCTTTCTGTCTGTATGCCGACAGGGAGCGCTTCCGTCCATACGAGAAATTCCACAGTACCGCACTCGATGCCGGAACAATGGCAGAGAAGACCGGTGTCAGGAATCTTATTGTATATCACACTGAAGACACCGACCTCGCTCATCGTAAGGAACGCTATACCGAAGAAGTGAAAGAGAATTTCTCTGGCAACGTGTTCGTTCCCGACGATCTTGAAGTGATAAAGCTCTAAAGGATTGTCTTTTACGACATGAAGGATAGATTTACGACATAAATTATATATTTACGACATGCCCCGCCGCGACATAGAGATTGTCATGGCGGGGCATGTTGGTATTTTTTAGGGAGGATAATTCAGACCGTGTTGCCGATTTGTATTTACAGGAAAGCAATCGTCAGTCCTGCCATCACGATGCTGACCATCGACATCAGTTTGATGAGGATGTTGAGCGACGGACCGGAAGTGTCTTTGAATGGGTCGCCCACGGTGTCGCCAACGATGGTGGACTTGTGGTTCTCGCTGCCTTTGCCGCCGAAGTGTCCTTCCTCAATCATCTTCTTGGCATTGTCCCATGCTCCGCCCGAATTCGACATGAACACGGCGAGAGTGAAACCTGCTGCCAGTCCGCCGGTCAGCAATCCGAGCACACCGGCAACTCCTAACACCAAGCCAACCACTATCGGTATCACTATGGCGAGCAGCGACGGGATTATCATCTCCCGCTGTGCGCTCCTCGTGCTTATCTCCACGCAGCGTCCGTAGTCTGGTGTAGCCTTGCCTTCAAGTATTCCCTTTATCTCGCGGAACTGTCGGCGCACCTCCTGTACCATCGATTCTGCAGCACGTCCCACGGCACCCATCGTGAGTCCGCAGAAGAGGAATGCCGCCATGGCTCCGAGAAATGCTCCCACGAGCACTCTCGGGTTGATGAGGTTCACCTGGAAGAAGTTTATGAAGTCTATCGTAGAAGCGTTTGTAGGGTCGAAGATGTTTCCTGCCGCATCCACATATTGCTTGCCGCCCTCGAAGGCTCTCACCATGGCAATCTTTATCTCCTCTATATAGGAGGCAAGCAATGCAAGCGCCGTTAGCGCCGCCGAACCGATGGCGAATCCCTTTCCCGTTGCCGCTGTGGTGTTGCCGAGAGCGTCGAGAGCGTCGGTGCGCTCACGCACAGCCTCGCCCAGTCCGCTCATCTCGGCGTTGCCGCCGGCATTGTCGGCGATAGGGCCGTAGGCATCGGTAGCCAATGTGATGCCGAGTGTGGAGAGCATTCCCACGGCAGCGATGCCGATGCCATAGAGACCGGTGCTGAGACTCTTGGCTGATAGCGACATGTCGAAACCGTTGGCACACAGGTAGCTGAGCATGATAGCCACGGAGATGGTCACCACTGGCACCATCGTTGATATCATTCCCGTACCGATGCCCTTGATGATTACCGTGGCAGGTCCTGTCTGCGATGCCTCTGCAATTTTCTGTGTAGGCTTGTAGCTCTGTGATGTGTAATATTCTGTAGCCTGTCCGATGATTACTCCCGCTGCCAGACCGCTGATTACCGAGAACGACAGTCCGAGCCAGTTTTCAATTCCCAGCAGATAGAGGATGAAGAATGTGGCGATGGCGATGAGCACGGCACTGACGTTAGTGCCGAGACCGAGCGAATGAAGCAGGTCTTTCATCGATGCGCCCTCTTTGGTGCGCACCAGGAAGATTCCGATCAGCGAGAGGAAGATGCCTATCGCCGCGATTATCATCGGAGCTATGACAGCCTTCAGCTGCATGTCGCCGTTCATGGCGAATGCCGTGGCGCCGAGAGCAGCAGTGGAGAGTATAGATCCGCAATAGCTCTCATAGAGGTCGGCTCCCATTCCAGCCACGTCGCCCACGTTGTCGCCCACGTTGTCGGCGATGGTGGCAGGGTTGCGGGGGTCATCCTCCGGTATGTTGGCTTCCACTTTTCCCACGAGGTCGGCTCCCACGTCGGCTGCCTTGGTGTAAATTCCGCCGCCCACACGTGCGAAGAGCGCCTGTGTTGAGGCTCCCATTCCGAATGTGAGCATTGTGGTGGTAATGGTTATCAGGGCAGTCTTCTCATCGGCATATACAGCGTTGAGAACCAGAAACCAGATGGCGATGTCGAGGAGTCCGAGGCCCACGACTACGAGTCCCATCACGGCGCCGCTGCGGAATGCAGTCTTCAGTCCCTTGTCCAGTCCTGTGCGTGCTCCGTTGGCTGTGCGTGCAGAGGCGTATGTGGCGGTCTTCATGCCGAAGAATCCGGAGAGTCCGGAGAACAGTCCGCCGGTAAGGAATGCGAACGGCACCCATGGGTTCTGCACTTCGAGCACGTATGCCATGAATGAGAATATTATGGCAAGCACTATGAATACTATGCCCACCACCTTGTATTGCTGTTTGAGATATGCCATCGCACCCTTTCTCACGTGTGCTGCAATCTCCTTCATACGGTCGGTTCCCTCTTCCTCTTTCATCATGGTGCGGAAGAAATACCATGCCATTCCCAATGCCACGATGCTTGCTACGGGAATCAGCCAGAAAACTAATGGAATGTTGTTCATAAGCATTTGATATTTAAGTTTGACTGCTTGAAAAATCAAAGCCCAAGTAAGCCCTGAAGACTGATTTGGGTTTATGGTTGCAAATATATGAAAATATCAAATAAGTTGAACTTCTGAATTACTTTTTTTCTGTTTTCTCTTTGATTAATGTCACTTTTGTCTCTTTTTGCAATATCTTGATTGCATTTAGACGGTATTGTGATGACGTCAGTCCGCTTGGAGTTTATTGATGATTGCATATAACTGAACTTCCCTTTGTGATTGCCTTGTCATGTCTGGTAATCACAAAGGGAAGTCTGTTCATGATATTTGTTCGTTTCCGTTTATTCAAAGTAGAATGTCAGGGCGATGATTTTGCTCCGGCATTCTTTCACTGAATTTGCATACATGAAGCGGTCTGCCATGCTCGGGTCTTTGAACCGTTTCGGGTGGTCTGTGTCGAGACAGTTGGTCAGTCCGTAGCAGAATTTCAGTTCAGGTCGCAGCTTGAAGAAGGGCAGGTAGAGATCGCAGCCCAGTCCCACTTCCAGAAACACGTCGTAGCGTTTCAGCTTGATATAGTCGCTGTCGCTGCCTGAGAGGTTCAGCATAGGGTTCACTCCCGCCATGAGATACGGGCGGTGGTTGTTGAAGCGTGGTGCGCTGAAGATGAGGTCCATGGCAGAAGAGATATAGATGGTCTTCAGCTCCTGGTTCTGCATCACGTTCTTTCCTTCGCCGGTCTTGTCCGTCAGGTTCATGAATTTGATGTTCCTTGTTCCGAAATACATTGCCGGAGCGAGGCGGAAGGCGAAGTGTGTGCCAAGGCGCAGCTCACCGAGCACACCTACTGTGAATCCGGCGTCCCACTTGTCCTGGTCGGTGGTGATTATCTTCTCCACCGTGCCGTCGTCTGTCGTTATCGTCTGCGGTCCCATGCCCACGAACTCCAGATCCTGCAGGTGTGTTCCCACCATCACACCGAAGTGGAACGGTCGCAAATCGGTATACGGACGATTCTGCACCTGTGTGTCTTGCGCTTTCATAGCCGTGCAGCCCATCAGCAAGGCGAACAGAATCAGTATATGTCTTGTAATTGTCTTCATCGGTTATCGTTTTTATTTACTGATAACGTAGAATTTGGCGTCTTATTGCATTTCGGGAGGCATCAATGTTTGGTTATGGCTTAAAAATACTTTATATGCCATAATCCTGTTCCTTACTGATTTTTTCATTTCCTGATTTCTCCCTTCTTCTTTGCAATACCCACAAATGATTATCTCCCTGGTTCATTATATACTTAATAATATGTGAAACAGGAGTTGAGGAACGTCGAAACTGATATTTTTTACTCGAAAGCAAAAAAAACCGTACCAAATATTAGGTATTTAAAATAAAATATCTAACTTTGCATCGTACGAGAAAAACAGTACAAGAACATTATTAACTTTAAAATATAAATTATTATGGCTTACGTAATTGGTGACGATTGTATCGCATGCGGTACATGTATTGACGAGTGCCCAGTAGGTGCTATCTCTGAGGGCGACAAGTATTCTATCGACGCAGATGCATGCACAGAGTGCGGTACATGTGCTTCTGTTTGCCCATCTGAGGCTATCAGCCTTGGTGAGTAATACGGAGTTCCTTCAGAACTTATGGGATGACAATCTCATATATTATTAAGTTTTAGAAAATCAGAGCTTTCCTTCGGGGAGGCTCTTTTTTTATTGCGTTTACTGTTCATTCCTCTTTGGAATGATATATACTTTACATATATCCGATTCCTTTTCCACCAATATCATTTAGGCAAATAAACTGGTCACCTGTCGTATTGTTGTAATACGTAGCTTTACACCACTTGTCTATACATTTTGCACCTATACTTCGGCTTGTGTAGTCTTTTGTTGTAGCGTATCGCTATGCTGGTGTATATGGTTTTTCCTCAGAAATAGTGTCATAGTATCATTCCGGACTCTAATGAATACCCTAAGATGCTGTAGACCAACGACTTGGTTAAATGATACTTTTCTGAATGTTTTACAGAAAAGTGTCATTTAAGTATCATTTAAGTATCATGCCTTTTCAACGCAAAGGCGGAGATTTTTATCGGTTCAAAAGCATTGATTTATCATTGAAGTATCATGCCTTTTCAACCGAAAGGAGTCTGTTATGACGCTAATTGTTTCACTCCTTTACTTAAGTATTCATTCCATAAATCATTTGGGCACTGTTCAGGCAATGTTTGTGCCCATTAGGGGCAAGCAGCGTGCCCCACTTGGGCAAGCACAGTGCCCCACATGGGCAAGCACCTTGCCCCATTTGAGCAAGCGTACTTCTCATTTTTTTTGAATAGATAAAGAAAATTAAACCCCAAACGATATAATTACCGTCTGGGGTTTAATCATTAGATTTTATTTATGAGAAATCCGTTTCTTAGTATGTAGCGAGAACCTGCTTTGCTGTCGGGTTCTCCGGGTCGATCTGGATCAGCTTCTCGAAGAATGGCTTGGCAGCAGCGCTGTCGTTCTTGATCTTGTAGAAGTAGATGCCGAGGTATGTGTAAGCCTCAGTTATGCGAGCCTTGTCAGAATCGTCCTTCACACCCTTCTCCTCAATCAGCTTGGCGAGCTTGTCGTAGTAAGGTCTTGCCAGACCCTTTGTCTGATTAGCGTCGATAAGACCGAGAGTACGTGCTGCCATGAAGTTGCAGAAGTCAGCATTGCTTGGATATTTCTCGCTCATCTGGTTGTAGATCTCAACAGCCTTCTTCACAGATGCCTCCTGGGCAGCTCCAGTCTGGCTGGCAGCCTGGTTGCGGTAGATGTTGGCAAGACCGTTGTAGTCGTTGATGCCTACATTTGGGTTAAGAGTGAGATACTGCTCATAGAGTTCCAAAGACTTTGCGAAGTCACCCTTTGCCTTGTAAGCGTCAGAGAGGTCCTTGATGACTGCTGCCTTCTGAGCGTTTTCTTTGCATTCAGCAAGCTGCTTGTTGTAGTATTCGATGGCTGTGTCATACTGCTTCAGAGCGCTGTATGTCAGTCCGGCGTATTTGTAGTCGTTTGCTGTGAGGTCTACAGAGTCGCTCTTGTTGAACAGGGCGTCAACATACTTTGCAGCCTCGTCATACTGCTTCAGCTCGAAAGAGTTGTAGAGAGCCAGACGGTTGTAGCCGGAGTTGCGTGGGTTCTTTGAAAGACCGTAAACGGCGAGTTCCTTTGAAACATCATTCTTCTGGTTTGCGAATGCAGCTAGTGCATACTCTGTAAGGTAGCTTGGCTCGTGGTCGTAGAGCTTGGCAGGTGTCACCTTGCTATAGTAGTCGAGCACCTTCTGCATATACTTGCCGTTCTTCTTTGCAGCCTCATAGTAGATGTGGGCTGCTTCAGCGTCAACAGGGAAGTTCGCATCGAGTGTGCGAACCTTCTCCAGCTGCTCTACAGCCATGTCTGGAGACACACCACGCATAACGCGGGCATATTTCACGTAAGCGCTGATGTTGTTTGGCTCAGCATAGTAAGCGTTCTGATACATGGCAGCAGCAGCGCCTGGGTCATCGTTGAAGTAAGCCAAGTCGCCGAGGAGCACGAAACCGTCGCCCACCTTGCCGGTCTTTGCCTTGTTTGTCAACTCAACAGCCATCTCGCCGTATTTGCGGGTGTTGGCTGTGTCCTTTACGTCGAGATAAGCACGACCGATGGCTGCAAGAGCCTTGGCGTCTTTCTTGTTCTCTTTCACCGCTGCCTTCACGATAGATGCCACAGCAGCCTTGTCCTTGTTGGTCTTGATGGCGTTAACAGCGTCCTTGACGCTTGTCTGTGCCATAGCAGAGCCGCTGAATACTGTCATCAGCGCTCCCATGAATAGATATTTTATTGCTTTCATAATTCTCTTGTTTTTAAGATAGTGATTGATGATCGTTCTTTTCTATTAGTCTCTTTTTTTTGCGTATGCAAAGATACTTATTTTTATTTATCTAACACTTATCCGCTTGATAAATTGCATTGTAAGAGAAAATATTCTTGTTCTTTTAATCATCATTAACTTGAACGCTGCGCCATTCCAGGTCTCCGCGATAGGGGAGGAGAGCAGATTTCAGGATAATCTTCTGCCCCTGTGGCGACTGCATGAAGTTTGCCACGCCAACGGGCAGTCCATGGAACGGGTCGGCAAGCAGTGCGTAAATCGTTCTTGCGAACGGATATCTGCCATCGAGCAGGTATAGCTGGTATGGTTTCCAACTGTTCATCTCCGTAGCCTTCTCCATCTGGCATACCGACATAACCGTGATGTTCTTCTTGAATGTCACGTTTGTAGTGTCTCGCTTGTCGTTGAGCCAGTTGCTGCCGATGATGCCGATGGCGTTAGGAGTCTTCTCAACATATTTGATGACCTCAGCACTTGTGTTCACGGCCGAGATGTTAGGACTGTTGATAGGTTTGCCGCCAAGGATAGAATCTACTGCCCATCTCACGGCTGCCGACTGCTTGTTGTCGAACACCACGTCGATGGTTCCGAATTTCGAACCCTTGTTTATCTGGTTCCACTTTGTTGCCTGTCCGGAGAGGATTCTCTTGATGTCCTTCACCGTTATGCAGGAGTCAACATTGTTCTTGTTTATGATGAACGCCAGTCCGTCGTAGCCAAGCGGGAAATAACGTGGCTGTATCTTCATGCTCTTGAAATATTCGAGCTGTTTCTTAGACAGGTTCCTTGCCGTTATGATGAGATGCACGTCCTGTTTCATCAGTGCGTTGAAGGCATCAATCTCATTTGTGTATTTCGCTGTGACATGAGCGTCAGGATACATGGCATGGAATACGGCAAGCTCTTCCTCCACGATAGGGCTGAAGCTCTCATCGCACATCAATGTCATTTTGCCTGACGAGTAGGTGTCAGTTCTTGCATTCTTGGACTTTTGCCCTGAACATGCGCAGAAAACCAATAATGCAACCATCATTGTAAGAAATGTGTAAGTCGTTCGCTTCATGATAATTCTTGTTTTGTGACAGCCCCGTTGTTCTTGGAGCCACTTGTTTTATAAATTATTCTGTTAGGATATTTCTCTGTATGTCAGAGAAAAAAAAGAAGAGCAGAAGCCACCTTCTATAAGGCAATTCCTCTACTCTTCTTGTTAGATATCTCGTCTATGTGAGATTACTGAAGGCGGAATGTTACAGGTACGGTAAATCTTGAACGTACCGCCTGGCCATTCTGCTTACCAGGAATCCACTTAGGCATGCTGCTGATTACGCGCTGTGCCTCCTTGTCGAGTGATGGGTCAACACCACGAACGACCCTAACCTGTGATACAGAACCGTCTCTCTCTACGACGAACTGTACAACTACACGACCCGAAATACCATTCTCAGCAGCAACTACTGGATACTTGATATGATCAGCGAGCCATCCGTTTACAGATCCGCCAGGGAATTGAGGCTGCTGCTCTACCACCTCGAAGATCTTGTTCTGCTCCTCCTCATGCTTTGGAGGTTCTGGAGCTGCAATCTCCTCAACGGCCTTGAGCACTGTACCACCTGCCTCGTCGTTACCCTTAACGTCGAAAGCACCGATAGCAGTCTTGGTTTCCTTCAACTCATCCTGAGTCTTCATTTCCTCCTCAGGTTTAACCTCAGAGTCCTTCTTGATGACAGGAGGTGTAAAGGCGATAGAAGACTTAACCTTCTCTACCTTCTGCACCTGCTCCACCTTAGGAGTCTCGGTCTTCTTCTCAACCTTGGCCTCCTTCTTTGCCTCAAGGAGAGATGCCTCCATTTCAGCCTCGAACTTAGCCTTCTGAGCTTCCTGATATGAGTTATAAGCTGCAAGTCCTAAATATGCAACCGCTGCGACGGCAGCAACGAATATCATTGAAACGATATTACGCTTGCTTGTACCTCTACGCAGTTGGTAAGCACCATAGACCTTATTACGACCTTGGAAGACTATGTCAGCCCATTCATTTGATATAAGATCAATTTTTGCCATTTTCTTTAAAATGTTTAATTTTAGAAAACTATCAACATCGTTTACTTAACGCCGGCTGCCTTCAGAAGGCGCATGTCGTCGTCGTTTACTTTGTCGATAACGTACTTACCTATTGCACAAATCTGCATTTCATCGAGAGCATCTACAAGGTTCTTATAGGATGCAGTATCCAAAGCCTTGATGATGATTGTCAGTGCAGGAACCTTACCTGTTTCCAGTTCACCCTTCTTGATCTTGTCAAGTTTGGCGTTGTAAACAGAGTCGCTCATGCTCTTGTCTTTTGCACGCTCTGAATCGAGAAGTTTCTTTGCTGCCATGATGTTCTTGACAGGTGTGTAACCCCCCTCAGTCCTGTGGTTGATCAAGACGCTGCGGATACCGTCAGCACCCCATGTTGTCTTCTTCAGACATGCAGGGTTGTCATACTGTGGAATACCGTCTACGTGATAGATCTGGTCGTTGCCTGCAAGGTACAGAGTCAGAGTCTGTGACGCCTTGGTAGCAGAACGGTCCTGCTCGTTCACGTTCTTATCATTACTTGGCATGGTGAGCTGCATTGACTGAGGCTTGCTCAGAGAAGTACAGAGCATGAAGAAGGTGATAAGAAGCATCATCATATCCACCATAGGGGTGAAGTCGACGCGGGTCTCGGCTTTTTTCTGTCTTGAACCTTTTTTCTTTGCCATATTATTCAGCCTCCTCCTTCTTTAATGTAGTGATAAGATAATAACGGTTCTCACTCATGTCCTGAAGCTCAGACATCATCTTCTTTACAACCTTGTATGGAGTTGCGGCGTCAGCCTTGATAGCAACCTTCATCTTGTCGCCAAAAGAAGAGTTGCGTGCGGCGTCTACCCAGCACTGGAATTCACTCATGCCTCCGTTGATGGAGTCAGTAGGAATACCCATTTCCTTCTGAAGATTGTTGACGTCTCCTGCTTCATGCTTGAGAACATCAGACATTTTATTCATAGGCATACCGAAGGAAGCGAGTCCAACGAAGTTCTTCTCCTGCATAGCAGAGAGAGAGAGTCCTGAGAACTTGCTCTTGAATCCTTCGAGCATCTCCTGCATATATCCTGGCTTGTCAAGTCCGATAAAGATCTTACCATCCTTGTCAACGATAATCTGCAGAACTTCTGTTTCTGGAACCTTGATCTCTGACACTGAGCCCGGCGCATTTACCTTCACTGCCTCATTCTTCACGAACGTTGACGTCAACATGAAGAAGGTAAGCAGAAGGACCATAACGTCAGACATAGGGGTCATATCTATCCAGACGTCGGCTTTCTTAATCTTTATCTTACCCATAATGAATAAAGTTTTAAAGGGTTAGTAATAAAGATTAAGCCTCTTCTGTATGGTTAGCTTCGTATGTCTTTGCGATAGTGTAACCAACCTCGTCAAGAGCGTAAGTGAGCTTATCGATCTTGTTTGAGTAGTAGTTATAAGCAACAACGGCGCACCATGAAGTCAAAATACCAGAAGCAGTGTTGACGAGGGCCTCAGAAATACCGGTAGAGAGCTCGAGAGAGTCACCACCACCACCGGCTGCAAGAGCGGCGAACGACTTGATCATACCCACAACGGTACCGAACAGAGCGGTAAGAGTACCAAGTGTTACGAGAGTTGCCAGGATCGGCATGTTCATCTGAAGAGTAGGCATCTCAAGCTGAACAGCCTCCTCGTGAGCCTGCTGGATCTTAGAAACCTTCTGCTCCTTCTTCAAACCTGGAGTATTCTCCATCTCTGAGTAAGCCTTCAAAGAAGCTGTAACAACGTTACCTACAACACCCTGCTGCTTGTCGCAAAGCTGCTGAGCCTTAGCCATATCGCCGGCTGAAACTGCTGCCTTAACGTTAGCAACGAACTTAACGAGGCTGCTCTTGCCGTTTGCAGTGCGGAGAGCCAGACCACGCTCTACTGAAAGTGCGATCACAGTGAAGAGAAGTGTGATGATGACAGGAACGACGATACCTCCCTTGTAGATAGTACCGAGCAAGTTGCCTGGAAGTGGAGCGTTTGCGTTGTCGCCACCCTGGAAGTTACCTGGGTTACCGAGAACGAACTCGTAGAAGCATACACCTGCGATGAAGCAGAGTACGATGATCCAAAACGCTGCGCGAACGCCCTGAAAGCCCTGCTTCTTAGCCTTGGCTGGGGCTTTTGTCTGTGAATTTGCCATAATTTTGTTGAATTTGATTTTTAAGTTATTAATAAATTTAAGTTATATTCTCGATTAGCGCCTTTTGAAGGCTGATTTAAAGTTTGTCTCGAAGGTCAACATAGTGATTTATGCACTTCTTATCCGTGCAAAGATAGTAATTTAATATTGACTTTGATAAAAAGTTAAATCATTTTAACTACCTTGATGCGATTTTTTTCCTTTCAGAGTGCTTTTCTATATGCTTCGAGTGTTTTTATCCGCAATATTTTCCATCAGCGCATCATAAAGACACGCTGTTCGTCTGTCATGCCAGCAGCGCCAATGTGTCCTTGATGCGTTTCATCGCCTCGCGGATATTGTCGTCGCTTGTGGCATAGCTCATGCGGAAGCAGTATGGGTCGCCGAATGCGTCGCCGCCCACTGTTGCCACGTGGCCCACTTCGAGCAGGAACATGGCGAGATCCGTTGAGTTTTCTATCTTCTTCCCGTTGTAGCTCTTGCCGAAGAAGCTGCTGCATTTAGGGAACAGGTAGAAGGCGCCTTCCGGTTTGTTCACTTCCAGTCCCGGTATGTCCTTGGCGAGTTCCACGATAAGGTCGCGGCGTCTTTCAAACGCTTTCCTCATTGTCTCCACGCATTCCTGCGATGTGGTATAGGCAGCCTCTGCCGCTTTCTGGCTCACTGAGCAAGGGCCGCTCGTATACTGTCCCTGCAGCTTGTTGCATCCTTTCACTATCCATTCCGGAGCTGCTATGAATCCTATTCTCCATCCTGTCATGGCGTATGCCTTAGACACTCCGTTCACGATTATCGTTCGCTCTCTCATTCCCTCTATGTGGGCGATGCTGCTGTGCTTGCCCACGTAGTTGATGTGTTCGTAGATCTCGTCGGCGAGCACATACAGTCCTTCATGTCTTTTTATCACCTCAGCAAGCCCTCTGAGTTCTTCTTCAGAGTACACGCTGCCTGTAGGGTTGCTTGGCGAGCACAGGATGAGCATCCTTGTCTTTGGCGTTATGGCAGCTTCGAACTGCTCCGGTGTCATCTTGAAGTTCTGTTCGAATCCGGCTTCAACGATAACCGGTTCTCCTCCGGCAAGTTTCACCATCTGCGGATAGCTCACCCAGTATGGAGCAGGGATTATCACCTCTTCTCCATCATTTACGAGTGCCATCACCGTGTTGCACACACTCTGCTTGGCACCGTTAGACACGAGAATCTCGTTTGTTGAGTATTCCAGTCCGTTTTCCTTCTTCAGCTTTTCGACGATAGCCTTTCTCAGTTCGATATATCCCGGCACTGGCGAGTATCTCGAGTAGTTCTCGTCGATAGCTTTCTTGGCCGCCTCCTTGATATGGTCAGGTGTGTTGAAGTCCGGTTCTCCCACGCTCATGTTGATAACGTCGATACCTTGCGCTTTCATTTCTCCGCTTTTCTGCGACATCGCTAATGTAGCCGAAGGAGCGAGCCTGTTCAGGCGGTCTGATAATTTTGTCATATAAGATGTGTTATGTGTTTATATTTGTTGCAAAAGTATATTATTTTCTTCTCTTTAACGAATAATTCTCACTTTTATTTTGTAATATGTGTTAAGTAATAGCAACAAGGGCTGTTTCATAGAACAATATGTCTAAGAAACAGCCCTTTGCCGTGTATGTAATGTCTTGTTATTTCATTCTCCGGTCTATATATATATATTATAGGTGAAGGTTGTGTCCCATGCGCAGCTTTTTGGTCTGGAGATATTTGTAGTCGTATTCGTTAGGTGCGATTTCGATTGGTATGTTTTCCACGATTTCCAGTCCGTAAGCCTCAAGTCCCACTCTCTTTGTAGGGTTGTTGGTGAGGAGTCTCATCTTGCTCACTCCGAGCTGTCTGAGAATCTGTGCTCCGCATCCGTAGTCTCTCTCGTCCGGCTTGAATCCCAGGTGTATGTTTGCCTCTACTGTGTCGAGACCTTTCTCCTGCAGTTTGTATGCGGCAATCTTGTTCATCAGTCCGATGCCTCTACCTTCCTGCTGCATGTATACCACTACGCCCTTTCCTTCTTTTTCTATCATCTCCATCGACTTGTGGAGCTGTTCTCCGCAGTCGCATCTCTTGCTTCCGAAGATGTCGCCGGTAGAGCATGAGGAGTGAACTCTGACGAGGATCGGTTCGTTTGGCTCCCAGCTTCCCTTGATGAGTGCCATGTGTTCCATTCCGTTGCTTGTCTGGCGGAACGGCACGAGTCTGAAGTGTCCGTATGCCGTCGGCATGTCCACTTCTTCTCCTTTTTCCACGAGCACCTCATTCTTGAGTCTGTATGCTATCATGTCTTTGATGGAAATCGTCTTCAGACCGTATTCCTTGCCGAACTCCAGCAGCTGTGGCAGTCTTGCCATCGTGCCGTCTTCGTTCATAATCTCCATCAGTGCACCGGCAGGGTAGAGTCCTGCCATGCGGCAGAGGTCGATGGCGGCTTCGGTGTGGCCGCTTCTTCTGAGCACTCCGTTGTCCTGTGCATAGAGCGGGTTCACGTGTCCTGGTCTGCCGAAGGTTGTCGGTTTGGAACTTGGGTCGGCGAGAGCCTTTATAGTCTCTGCTCTGTCGTGTGCGGATACTCCTGTGGAGCATCCTTCCAGCTTGTCCACCGTCACTGTGAACGGCGTGCCGAGCATAGAGGTGTTGTCAGACACCTGGTGTGGCAGGTCGAGTTCCTTGCATCTCGACATAGTGATGGGCACGCAGAGCACGCCTCTGGCATGCTTGAGCATGAAGTTCACTTTCTCGGCGTCGATCTTCTCGGCTGCGATGATGAGGTCGCCCTCGTTTTCGCGGTCCTCGTCATCCACTACGATAACGAATTTGCCTTCTTTGATGTCTTCGATGGCCTCTTCTACGGTATTGAGCTTTAAATTCTCCATTGTGATTGTTACCTTATTATATAATATATAAATTTCTTTGTATGTAAATTCTCCTGTTTGTCATCTTGCCGTCGGCTCCTCTTTCATTTCAGTGAGCCTGTCTGTCATCAATTTGTTGGTCTCGCTGATTTTCTTGAGGTCTCTCATCAGTCTCAGTCTGAATCTCCACATCCTGAAGAAGAAGAACAGACCTGCCGGCACGATTATGGCGGCGGTGATGTTCAGCCATTTCCTCTCGAACGGTCTTGTGTGTGATTTCACCATTATCACGGGATATTCGTTCAGACAGTTTATCACCTTTCTGTCTTTTGAGTTCGAAAGGTCGGCAATGGTGCTTTCGAGCAGTTCGCCGATGCGCTCCATCTCGTGGTCCGGCTGATATTTGAAGAACACGTTGATGAAGTTTGGCGGAGATTTCAGCTTGTGTGTCGTGGCATACTGCTTTATCTCCTTGGTTATCTGTTCGATGTTCTGCCGGTCTTTCTCATAGTCGGGAGTCTCTATTATCACCGTCTTTCTCGTTATGCTCCTCTTCGTTCTCAGTCCGAGCAGCTTTGCCGCCACCTTCTTGTATGCGTCGATGTTGAACACCACGGAGTCATTGTTAGCCTTATAGGTGAAGAATATGGCGAGCGGTGTCAGTACGGATGTCGCGATGCTCTTTCCGAACCATACCGCCCACATGCCGCCACGCGCCATTCTGTATCCGGTATTGTCGAAGATATAATATACGATGAATACGAGCACCGAGATGATTACCGGCACTCCGAGTCCGCCCTTTCTGATGATTGCTCCCAACGGGGCACCGATGAAGAAGAATATGATGCACGAAAGGGCGAGCGTGAATTTGTTTATCGCCTCTATCTTGTGCTGGCGCAGCAGCTTGTCGCCGTCGCCCGTCACCATTGCCTTGAACTGCAGTTCGTTCATGTTGTTCTGCACCGTCGACATGGCGTTGTTCACGGCCCTCAGCTTGTTGTCAGCCGTTAGCGATTCAAATTTCTTCTTCACGTTGAACTTTCCGCTCTCCACTTCTTTCTTTATCCTCATGGAGTCGCTTCTCGAAATCTTCTGGCTGCCCAGGAGCATGAATCGGGCGTCTTTGTAGAATGCACGTCCGATGCTGTCATATTCATGACTTATCGAGTCCATATCGTGGCTTATCTGGGATATGCTCTTTGCCTTGGCATTGTTGGAAAGCGAACTTGCGTCGGCAAGGTTGAATCCGTTGTCGAAGTCGAGTACGATTTTCTTGGAGATGAACGTCTCCCGTCTGTATGGCACGTTGGCGCTGCCCGTGACGTCAGACGACTTCATGTTTTCAAACCACTCTCCGCTATGCAGCGTCAGCACGAGGTGCTTCTTCTCTGCCGTAGACTGCAGCATGCCCGAGTCGGCGAGTATTATCGCTGCATCCTCGAAACTGTCTGTCATGCGGTAAATCATTATGCCATAGAGCATTCCGGAGTTAAGGTCCTTCTTCTGCACATACAGGTTGCAGTTCGGTATTCCGTCGTAGAACACGCCTTCCGGTATTTCCAGTTCCGGACTTTTCTGCTTCATCGACATCAGCAACTGAGCGAACTGCATGTTGGCGCTTGGTGCCACCACATCCTGGAAGTAGAACGACACTCCGGATATTATCAGTGTTATGGCTATCAGCGACCTGAAAGCCTGCATCAGCGATATTCCGGCAGCCTTGATGGCAGTAAGCTCACTGCTCTCGCCGAGGTTTCCGAAGGTTATCAGCGACGACAGCAGGATGGCCAGCGGCAAAGCCTGCGGCACGAGAATCAGACTCATATACCAGAAGAACTGCGCCATAACCTCCACCGACAATCCCTTGCCGATGAGTTCATCGACATATCTCCATAGAAACTGCATCATCAGCACGAACTGGCAGATGAAGAATGTTCCGATGAAGAGCATTCCGAATTGTCTGGATATGAAGATGTCTAATTTCTTTATTCTAAGCATTGTCTTGTGGTATCATAGGGCGTCATTGCCCAATAACGGTGCAAAAATACTACAAAAAATCGGAAGTCAGAAAATATTTCCTTCTATTTACCAAGTTTTGAGTATTTCAACATTTCCCGATGCGTTATTTGTGTTATAATCAGTGGATAAGTCATGTAGCAGCGGATATGTCATATATCAGCGGATTTCATTTCCGGTGTCAGCGGTTTTCATTGGCGTTTTGTTTTTTTTCGTTGTGCCAATAATTCCCAGACTGTCTGATGGCCGATTAGAGGGATATACAGTCAGATACGAAAAAACTCCCCTGAAATCCGTTGTTTGGTTTCAGGGGAGTAGCTTTCCAGGTCGGATCGTTCAAGTGCCGACGTTATTTCCTTTTTCTGTTGGCTCTTTGCTGGCGGTATTTCGCTTTCTGCATGGCTGAGCCACTACCGTGGGCACCAGTTATGTATGCCTTTTTCTTGGCTTTCGTCTTCACCTTGCCGTTGGATTCGTCGCTCTTTCTGGCCGGTCTGAATGTCATGCCGCCTTCGATGATCTGATCTATGTCCATAGTCGTGATATTAATGGTGGAAGAGTCTTACGCCGGTGAATGCCATCGTGATGCCATATTTGTCGCAGGTGTCGATGACATGGTCGTCACGTACCGAACCACCTGCCTGTGCGATATATTCCACACCGCTCTTGTGGGCGCGTTCGATGTTGTCGCCGAATGGGAAGAAGGCATCGCTGCCCAGTGCCACCTTGGTGTTCTTGGCAATCCACTCCTTTTTCTCCTCCATCGTCAGCACCTCCGGCTTCTCTGTGAAGAACTGCTGCCATGTGCCGTCGGCGAGCACGTCGTCGTGGTCCTCGCTGATATACACGTCGATTGTGTTGTCGCGGTCAGCGCGGCGGATACCCGGCACGAAAGGAAGGTTCATCACCTTCGGGTGCTGGCGCAGCCACCAGATGTCAGCCTTGTTGCCGGCCAGACGCGTGCAGTGGATGCGGCTCTGCTGTCCGGCGCCGATGCCGATAGCCTGTCCCTCCTTCACGTAGCAAACAGAGTTGCTCTGTGTGTATTTCAGTGTGATGAGACTTATGATGAGGTCGCGCTTGGCCTCCTCTGTGAATTCCTTGCTCTTGGTAGGGATATTCTCGAAGAGCTTCGGGTCGTCGAGCTTCACCTCGTTGCGTCCCTGCTCGAATGTGATTCCGAACACCTGCTTGTGTTCAATCGGTGCTGGTTTGTAAGTAGGGTCTATCTTAATCACATTGTATGTACCCTTGCGCTTGTCGTGGAGGATTTCCAGAGCCTCAGGCGTAAAGTCCGGGGCAATAACTCCGTCGCTCACTTCCCTCTTGAGCAGCGTTGCCGTAGCGGCGTCGCAAGTGTCGCTCAATGCCACGAAGTCGCCGTATGAACTCATGCGGTCGGCGCCGCGTGCCCTTGCGTATGCACAGGCGATGGGTGAGAGTTCCATCTTCAGGTCGTCAACGAAGTATATCTTCTTCAGTGTGTCGCTCAGTGGCAGTCCCACAGCGGCGCCTGCCGGTGATACATGCTTGAAGCTGGCTGCTGCAGGCAGTCCTGTAGCTTCTTTCAGCTCCTTCACGAGCTGCCAGCTGTTCAGGGCATCAAGGAAGTTGATGTAGCCCGGACGGCCGTTTAATACTTCGATTGGGAGTTCGCCCTCTTCCATGTAAATTCGTGAGGGCTTCTGATTCGGATTGCATCCGTACTTTAACTGTAACTCTTTCATTATAATGTCTCTTTACCTATTTTGCTGCAAAATTACTTCTTTTTTGTCAGATGTCAAAGCGTTGTGGCGAAAAGTGTATATGACGTGCGGAAGAAGGCATTGAAAGAAGCCGGTCTCCGCATAGACAGGAGACCGGCAATAATTTGTCTTTATAGAGAAAATGACCCGTTGGCGGAATAAGTTTAGCTCACACTTAATCCTAATAACCGATTTGGGTTAAAATGGGCACGGTGCTTGCCCAACTGGGGCACGGTGCTTGCCCATCATGGGTAACGTGCTTGCCCCTGTTGGGCAGATTTGCTGTCAGACGTCTGCCCAATAAGTGACTGTTGTAACACCCATATTTCCATATTACAGGATTCTGCCAACGCAAACGATTCCTGTCGTCTGAATTCCTCTCATTTGACAATTCCTTCCATCTGACAATTCCTTTCATCAGCAAACTATCCAGACAATTGCCTGACAATCGCAAGATAGTCAACTATCTGTTTGTCAGAACGTTACGGTGAAAAACCAGATGGTCTGACAGTTTTTTTGAAATTCTCTGTCATACAGTAAATCAGCGTTATTTCTTCCATAGCTTCGTCATGTCTTCGAGAGTCTTGCCTTTAGTTTCAGGAACCAGTTTCCAGACGAATAGTGCGGCAAGCACACAGATGACGCCATACATCACATAGGTGAACCAATGTCCGAAGTCGTCGCCTTCGGTGAGATGCATGTTGAATAGCGGTACGAAGGTGGAACTCACGATGAAATTGAATATCCACTGGAAGGCTACTGCAATGGCAACCGCTGCACCACGGATGGTGTTTGGGAAGAGCTCGGCGATGAGAACCCAGGCGATAGGGCCCCACGAGAACATGAAGCTCGCACTGTATACCATGATGCTCAGCATCGTCACCGTGCCAAGACTCGGGTTGCCGAAGGTGAGTGCCACGCCGAGCGCACCTATTGCCATGCCGATAGAACCCCAGATGAGCAGAGGCTTGCGTCCGAGTTTCTCTACCGTGAACACTGCAACGAGCGTGAACGATATGTTTACGATACCCATGATAACGGTCTGCACCATAGGGTCTTTCATTCCCATGTCTTCATAGATGCGGGGAGCGTAATAGAGCACGGCGTTGATACCCACTGCCTGTTGGAATACCGAGAGCATCACTCCCACGAAGATGCAGAGGAAACCATAGGTCATCAGAGGTTCCGTCCTCACGGTAATAGTCTCCTTTATATCTCTGATTATCTCCTTCGCCTTGTTCGAACCGTTGATGCGGGCGAGGATACCCTCAGCTTTCTTGTCCTGTCCTATCATCACGAGATAGCGAGGGGTTTCGGGCACGAAACATATCAGCAGAGTGAAGAGTGCTGCCGGCACGCATTCGCTGCCGAACATATACCTCCATCCCGTTTCCACCGTCCATTGGCAGTCTGCCCAGTTGGCAATCTTGCCTACAGCATCGTATATAGGGTTGGCGTGAGATCCGAGGATGATGAAGTTGACGAAATACACCACGAGCTGTCCGAAGATGATCGCAAACTGGTTCCAGCTGACGAGCATTCCGCGGATATTGCTCGGTGCCACCTCGCCGATATACATCGGACAGATGGCAGACGCCATTCCTACACCGAAGCCGCCAAGCACACGGTAGGCATTGAACACATATAGCAACTCCAGGCTTGCCCTGCCCTGTGGCATAATATACGATTCGGGTTCCATCGAACCCCATGCCGACAGGAAAAAGCAGATGCCGGCGAATATCAGCGAACGCTTGCGGCCGAAGCGGCTTGCGAAGAATCCTGATACGGCGCTGCCGAAGATGCAGCCGATGAGAGCACTCGAACTGGTGAAGCCGTGCATGAAGTCGGAGTACTCAAAGTCGGCAGCCCCTTTGAAGAACGCCTGTAGTCCCTTCTCTGCACCCGAAATCACAGCCGTGTCGTAGCCGAAGAGCAGTCCGCCCAACACCGCCACCATGACGATAGAGATTAGATATGACCTGCTGCCGTTTTCCTGCCAGGCCACATTCTGTTGTGTCTGTTTCATTTTGTTTTTTGTTTTACGTAGGTTAGTTCGTTATTATGAGGCAAAGGTAATGTTTATTGTTCGAAAAACATAATGTATTGAGCAGAATAATTATGAAAAACGTTTCCGTAGCATCGATAATCCACTTGTTTTGGCATTTTTTACACCATAAAACAAACTGTCATGTTCCTTTTTGCCGATGTTTTAAAAATAAGTCGATAATTTTGCGTAAATTTGCATCCACGGAAAAGCCGACGTTTCCATACACGGTGGTGTGGTAGCGCAGACAGGCTTTCCGTTATATAGGCAAGATGAAATTCAGAGACGTTATAGGACAGGAAGAAGCCAAGCGGCAGCTGCTGCAGCTCGTCGCCGAAGGCCGTGTGCCCCATGCCATGCTATTCTGTGGCCCGTTGGGATGCGGCAAGATGGCGCTTGCCATGGCTTTTGCCTCATTCCTGCTCGGAGAGCGTGACGGCGATGATGCCGACCAGCATGCCGTCGCAGCAGCCATGCCGCCGCTAACCGCCGACAAGCGCCGCAGCGCAGAGGCGATGCTTGCCAAATGGGGACATCCCGACCTGTTCTTCTCATATCCCGTGATAAAACCTGCCGGCACTTCGTCAGAACACAAGATGGAAAGTGATGATTTTGCCCGGCAATGGAACGAGATGATATGCAAGTCGCCGTATTTCTCAATGGCCAACTGGCTCACTGCCATGGGTGCCGCCAACCAACAGCCGATTATCGGAGTGGGAGAGAGCAATGCGCTCGTACGTAAACTCAGCATGAAGTCGAGTCAGGGCGGATACAAGGTGTGCATAATATGGTTGCCGGAGAGGATGAACGGTGAATGCGCCAACAGTATGCTGAAGCTGATAGAGGAGCCGCCACACCAGACCGTGTTCATAATGGTTTGTGAGGAACCGGAGAAACTCCTTGAAACTATCCGCAGCCGTACTCAGCGGTTCGACTTCAAGCGCATAGACACTCCGTCGATGGAGCAGACGCTCATAGACAAACGATATGTGGCGCCCGATATGGCCCACCGCATAGCGAGAGTGGCAAACGGCAACTGGCTTGCCGCAGAGGCAGAACTTGATGCAGGCAACGAGAACAGACTCTTTCTCGACATGTTCATAATGCTCATGCGACTGGCATATATGCGCAAGATAAAAGACCTGAAGAAATGGAGCGAAGCGGTGGCGGGATACGGAAGAGAACGACAGAAGAGTATGCTCGCATATTTCGGAAGACTCATAAGAGAGAATTTCATGTATAACTTCCATAAACCCGAACTCAACTACATGACTGCCGAAGAGGAGAACTTCTCGAAGAATTTCGCCCGTTTCATCAACGAGGCGAATGTGGTGGAGCTGTCGGAACTCTACGAGCGTGGAATACGCGACATAGGACAGAACGCAAATGCCAAGATCGTGTTCTTCGACATCGCGCTGAAGACAATCGTGCTGCTCATACAGAAATGACATTCCGGATGGGAAGCACGGACAATATATATACACACACAATATTTTATTAATAAAGAAAAGAGAATTACGATATGGACTTCAAGAATATGAAATTCACCGTTGGCGACGGTTGTTCTCGCGGACTCTGCCGAAGAGGCTGCGGAAGGCAGGACCGCCAGCTGAATACATACGACTGGCTTGCTGATGTGCCGGGAAATGCCGAGAGCACAGACCTTGTTGAGGTGCAGTTCAAGAACACCCGAAAGGGATATTACCATAATGTCAATGCCCTCGATCTGAAGAAGGGCGATGTGGTGGCTGTGGAGGCAAGTCCGGGTCATGATATCGGAGTGGTGACGCTCACGGGAAAGCTCGTGAAACTGCAGGTCAAGAAGGCGAACCTCAAGTCTATGGACGACATCAAGCGCATATATCGCATAGCGAAACCAGTGGATATCGACAAATGGCGCGAGGCGAAGAGCCGCGAACACGGCACCATGATTCAGAGCCGACAGATAGCCAAAGACCTCAACCTGCAGATGAAAATCGGTGATGTGGAGTATCAGGGCGACGGCAACAAGGCGATTTTCTATTATATCGCCGATGAGCGAGTGGACTTCCGCCAGCTTATCAAGGTGCTTGCCGAGACTTTCCATGTGCGTATCGAGATGAAACAGATCGGAGCCAGACAGGAAGCAGGACGCATCGGCGGAACAGGACCTTGCGGCAGAGAACTATGTTGCGCCACATGGATGAAGAACTTCGTGTCGGTGAGCACAGGAGCAGCCCGATATCAGGACATCTCGCTCAATCCGCAGAAGCTCGCAGGAATGTGTGCCAAACTGAAATGCTGTCTCAACTATGAGGTGGACAGCTACATAGAGGCAGGCCGCAAATTGCCGAGCCGCGAAGTGGTGCTGCAGACTATGGATGGCGACCACTTCCTCTTCAAGACAGATATCCTGGCAGGTCTTGTGACATATTCCACCGACAAGCGCCTCGCAGCAAACCTCGTGACAATCACCGCTCAGCGCGCACTCGAGATTGTGGAGATGAACAGGCGGGGAGAAAAGCCTGACTCGCTCAGCGACAGCGATGAGCCTATGACGGAGAACCATCAGGTGGACCTTCTGGCAGGCGAGAGTCTCACGAGATTTGACAAGGCAAAGAAAAAGAAGAAACAGAAGTCGCGTGGCAACAAAGCTCAGGACAACAAGGATGCTAAGGCTGCAAACGCCAACAACCAACAGCCTGCAAACAACCAGCAAGGAGGCAACCAGCAGGCTTCAGCCGAGAACAGGAAGCAGCGCCGAGCAGAAGGCAAGCAGCAACGTCAGGAGGACAAGCCACAGCAGCAACGTCAGGAGGGCAAGCCGCAACAACGCCAAGAGGGTAAACAACAGCAGCGCCCTGATAACAAGCCACAGCGTGACGCCAAACCTCAACGCCCTGATGCTAATGGCGACCAGCAGAAACCGCAGGACGACCGTCAGAGGCAGCGCGGACCTAAGCAGCAGAGGAATGGTGGAAACGGAAACGGCGGACAGCGTCGTCGTCAGGGAAAACCTAACACTCCCCAACAGCCGAAGCAGGAGAAAGCCAATGACGGCGGCAACCAGTAAAAATAACGACAACGCAGATATGCACTTCAGACACACCATATTATATATAATGACATTCGCCGCAGTAATAGTGGCGAATGTCTTTGCATCATGCACTACCGACACCGTGTATAACACCTACGACCATACGCCGCTATCAGGCTGGGAGAAGAACGACACCCTGTCTTTCGACGTTCCCAAGATGAAGCAGGCTGGTGTATATTCTCAGTCTCTGGGCGTCAGGATGACGGAGATATTCCCGTTCACGAGCGTCAGTCTGATAGTGCAGCAGACGGTATATCCTTCCGGCAAGGTGGTTACCGACACCATCAAGTGTCCTATCACCGACAGCAGAGGAAATTTTCTCGGCGATGGTGTCAGTGCATACCAATACTCTTTCCCCATCCGTGAGATATCTCTCAACAAAGGCGACTCGCTGCATATCTGTGTGCGCCACAACATGAAGAGGGAGATACTTCCCGGTGTGTCAGACATCGGCGTGAAGATAGTGAAGAGATGATGGAGAATCTGATATGGAATTTCAGGATAAACAAAATCCTCTCTTCTAAAATAATCCAATTAAGCCCTAATGAACGTTTAGGGTTAAAACATAATGACCGATTCTGGTTAAACCCAAAACGGTCATTAGTCCGTTCAATGTATAATTTTAATAACTGCTTGCAGTCTTTTGCTTTTTATAAGGCGTCTTTTGCTTGTTTTTAATTCGCAATAGCTCGCTATTACTCATTAAAAGCCAAACAAAATCCACTCTTCTAAAAAAGCAAAATACAAGCAAGCCCTAATGACCGATTTGGGTTAAAAAATATAATGACCGATTGTGCACTAAGCTGCAATCGGTCATTTTTTTTCTTATGTCATTGAATATTATTTCGGCATATTCCTTGCCGCATCGATTCTCAGGAAGATGAAAAGGAGAATCGTGAATCCCCATAGCGATGATCCTCCGTAGCTGAAGAACGGCAGCGGAATACCGATTACAGGTGTCAGTCCCAACACCATTCCCACGTTGATGAAAACATGGAAGAGGAAAACGCTCAATACGCAATAGCCATACACCCTGCCGAAACGGAACGGTTGTCGCTCCGCCATCTTTATCAGTCTGATGATGAGGGCGAGGAACAATAGCAATACTCCTGCCGACCCTACGAATCCCTCCTCTTCGCCAACGGTGCAGAAGATAAAGTCGGTGTCCTGCTCCGGCACGAATTTCAATTTCGTCTGTGTTCCGTTCAGAAATCCCTTGCCCTTCAGACCGCCAGAACCGATGGCTATCTCGCTCTGGTGAACATTGTAGCCGGCACCCTTCAGGTCTTCATCGAGACCAAGCAGCACGTTGATGCGCACTCGCTGATGAGGCTCCATCACATTGTTCAATACGTAGCTTGCAGAATAGAAGAATGCCACCGAACCGACGGTGAACAACAGGATAAGGAAATAGTTGCGCATCCTCGTATACAACGCCTGGTATAGCAGATAGCCGATGAGAATCAGCGTAACTGCGAGCTGTACGTAAACGATATTGAAAGGCAACACGAATTCTGCGAACAGTACCGACAGCACCGTGGCACCCACTGAATAAGCTATGATGAGCCACGACTTGTGTTTGTCTTTGCAGTATGTGCGCACCATGCCGGCTGTGAATATCTGTACCAGCAGCAACACGACGAACGGTCCGATAGGAGTGGGCGAGGGTTCGATGAGAGTCTCGCCGTATCTGATTCCTACAACGAAATACACCACCATCGCTACTCCTGTGAACAATACGCTGCCCGGCATTCCCTCACGATAGAACATCAGGAAGAAAGACAGGTATACCAATGCAGAACCCGTTTCCTTCTGTGCCACGATGAAGAGCATCGGCAGCAATACGATGCCGCAGGCAGTGGCGAAGTCGCGCCAGCGGTGTATGTCGAAACCATAGGCGCTCATGAATTTCGCCACGGCAAGGGCAGTGGCAAACTTGGCAAACTCTGCCGGTTGCAGTCGTAGCGGACCGAGCACGAGCCACGACCTCGAGCCTTTGATTTCGTGTGGGTTGAATATCGTTGCAAAGAGCAGCAGGAGCAACACCATATATATCACGTAGGCGAAGGTGTCGTAGAACTTGCTGTCGAGCATCAGCAACACGAAGCCCAGTGCTATCGAAGTGCCTATCCATACTATCTGCATGCCGGAGCGGGCACCCAGTGAGAATATGTCGTTGTCGCCATAGGTGTAGCTCGCTCCGCATACGCTGATCCATCCGAAGCAGAGCAGCGCCACATAGATTATTATCGTCCACCAGTCCAGAGAGCGAAGCACGCTCGGTTGTTTATCTGTCACTTGAGCCATAAGCTATACGTCTGTGTTGGAATGCCTCTGCCTCTTTCTCAGAAGAAGGCGACAGCTTTCCGTTAATATACTGTTCCATCATCAGTCCGCCGATAGGTACACCGTAGTCGGCTCCCCATCCTCCGTTCTCTACGTAGACGGCGATGGCTATCTTTGGTTTGTTCATCGGGGCGAAGCCCATGAATACGGAGTGGTCGTGGCCGCGGTTCTGGGCTGTACCGGTCTTTCCGCAGGCTTCTATCGGCAGTCGGGAGAGCATTTTGCAGGTGCCGTCCATTGCCGACTTCCTCATTCCCGCCACGATATATTCGTACGACCGGTGGTTTGCCTTGGTGTAATGGCGCTCTCTGAATTCCGGTTTGAGATACTCGCCCTTCACCTTCTTCACCACGTGTGGCGTATAGAAGAATCCTCTGTTGGCGATTGTCGCTCCCAGATTGGCAATCTGGAGCGGGGTGAGGTTCACCTCGCCCTGTCCGATGCTGATACTGATTACCGTCAGTCCGTTCCACGATCCCTTGTATGCCTTGTCGTAGAACTGTGCGTTTGGAATCAGTCCGCGTTTCTCTCCCGGCAGGTCTATGCCCAGTTTATATCCGAATCCCATGCTCACCATGTAGTCGCGCCATGTGTTCATGGCATCCTGCACGGTTTTGTATCTCTTTCTGTTGCCCAGCATATAATACAGTCCCCAGCAGAAATATCCGTTACATGAAGTGCCTATTGCCGGCACTATGGATAACGGTGAGGCGTGTCCGTGGCATCCCACATGGAGTCCGCGGAACGAGAATCCGTGATGGCATGGGAAAGCCGTGGATGGCGACACGATGCCTTCGGTCAGAAACGTCAGACCCTGTGAAGTCTTGAAGGTGGAGCCCGGAGGATACTGTCCCATGATTGAGCGGTTGAGCAACGGACGGTAGGGGTCTTTCATCAAGTAGTGGTGCATCTTGCCTCTCATCCTTCCCGTCATCAGGCGCGGGTCGTAGCTTGGCGACGACACCATGCAAAGCACCTCTCCCGTGGCAGGCTCGATGGCAACGATACTTCCTATCTTGCCCTGCATAAGTCTTTCGCCGAGCGCCTGCAGCTGCAGGTCGATGCCGAGCGTGAGGTCTTTGCCGGCAATGGGCTTGGTGTCGAACTTGCCGTTCTGGTAGCTGCCCTGTATTCTGCCGTGTGCGTCGCGCAGCAGGATATGCACTCCCTTGGTGCCGCGCAGCTCTTTCTCGTAGTATTTCTCTATGCCGAGCTTTCCGATATAGTCGCCTGCCTGGTAGTAGTCGTCGTCTTCGATGTCGGCGAGTGAAACCTCGCTCACATCGCCAAGCACGTGTGCGGCATAAGGATACATATATTGTCGGATGCTGCGCTTCTGTATGTAGAAACCGGGAAACCGGTATATCTTTTCCTGGAACACGGAGTTTTCCTCTGATGTCAGCTGGCTCATGAAGAGCTGCTGGGTGAATCTGGAGTAGCCGGGATTCTTTGAACGGTCTTTTATATCGTTCATCCTTTTTATGAAGAATTCCTTGGTAATGCCCAAGGCGTTGCAGAAAGCCATGGTGTCGAGGCGTCCGCTCTCCTCGTTCATTATCACCATTATGTCGTAGGCATGCTGGTTGTATACGAGGAGTTTGCCGTGGCGGTCGGTGATGGCGCCACGGGCGGGGAATTCTATTTTTTTCAGGAATGCGTTACTGTCGGCATTCTTCTTGTAGTCCTCACTCATGATCTGCAACACGAAGAGTCGTATGATGTAGATGATGATGATGACCATGGCAACGCCGCCAATCACGTATTTCCTGTTTTCTAATCCGAAATCTTTGCTCATTTCTTGAAATTGTTGTTTCCTGCTCTTGTCAGTCTCTTCTCACGTTTTCCACCACGAGCACGAGCAATACTGTTATTATTGTGCTTCCCACGATGTTGTATATCCACTGCAGCCAGTTGAAGAAGTTGAAGGTCTCGAGTGTGAAGAATGTGATACATAATATGAACACGAGTATTGATGTGTAGCTGATATACTTCACCGGACCGAGCGTGCGGAACGACGGTTTCAGGTCGTCCTGGTTGTCGTGTGCCACGAAGATGTTGAGCACGTATGGCTGTAGCAGCGACATGAGAGTCATTGAGGCTGCCGCCAGTCCAGGGGTGTTAGAGAAGATGTCTACACACAGTCCGATGACAAATCCCCAAAGTAGGTTTGCCCATTGCGGACAGAAGCGGTTGATGCGCAGCACGAGATATACGTAGAGTAGCGGAGTGGCGCATCCCAGCAGGTGTATGTTGTTGAGTACCAGCACTTGTGCCAGTACGAGTATTGTCAATAGGAGGATTCTTTTTATGATGTCGATGCTCATTATTTGTTCCTTTCCCTTTATTGGTGATAAAGTTGTCGTGGCGGTACCGCCTTGTTATTTCTTGCTGGTGTCTCTCGGTTTCAGCGAGTCTTGAGCCGCTTTCAGCAACAGAGCCTTGTCTTTCAGCGCGCTGTTGTCTATCACGCACACGTGGCGCAGTTTGCCGAAGTCTGTTGAGAGTCTTAGCTGCACTCGGTATGAGAGTCCGTCGGAGGAGTTGAACACGTGGAGAATCTTGCCCACCATTATTCCTGGCGGGAATATCGACGAGTATCCGTTTGTCACCACGTAGTCGCCGAGAGCGAATCTGGCGTGGCGCGGCACATCGTCAACATAGGCAATGTCGCTCGGTGTTCCCTTCCAGTGCAGGAAACCGAAGTATCCCCTCTTGCGTATCATGACGCTGATGTTCGAGTTCACGTTTATCACCGGCAATACTATAGAGTAGTGATCAGATGCCATATACACCACTCCCACTACTCCCGTGCCGCATGCCACTCCCATGTCCTCGTGTATTCCGTCAGCTTTACCTTTGTCTATGGTGATGAGGTTGTCTTCACGGTTTATGGTGCTCTGTATCACCTTCGCCGGAATGAGCTTGAAGCCGGCAAGCGCCTGTTTCTGACACTGTTCCATGGCGAGGGAGTCGCCGTGGTGGGTGGCGATGTATTGAGTGAGGGCTCTTACTTGCTGTTCGAGAATGAGGTTGCGCTCGCTGAGTTTTTTGTTGCTCTGCGACATGTTGAAGAATGTCGTTACTGAGGAGTTGTATTCATATACCTTTCCTGCCACGGCGTTTGCCGAGGAGAAGTATACGCTGCCCTGAAAATTGTTGAACCTGAACAGCAGCACGAAGCATATCACTTCGAGAAGGATGAATACGAACCAGTGGTTGTATTTCGCCAAGAAGGCAAGAAGATTGCGCATTGTGTATCAAAAGAAAAAAGGCAAGGCTGTAAAAAAGTAAAAGGACTCTCGCTAGTCAGCGCTGACTTTTTACTTTTCTACGGCACTATACCTTTTCGCTGTTAAATTGTATTTTGTATTTCTTTGTTATCTCATGAGGAATGAGAAGCGGTCAACGTTCTTCAACGCAATGCCGGCTCCCTTGGCAACACTGTGCAATGGATCCTCGGCGATGTGGAACTTGATGTTGATCTTGTCGGTCAGACGCTTGTCCAGACCGCGCAGCAGAGCGCCACCTCCCGTCAGGTATATGCCGTTCTTCACGATGTCGGCATAGAGCTCCGGCGGTGTGTTCTCAAGTGCTGAAAGCACGGCGTTCTCTATCTTTGCGATTGTCTTGTCGATGCAGTGGGCAATTTCCTGATAGCATACAGGTACCTCCATTGGCAGGGCGGTGATGCGGTTCGGACCATGTACCACATAGTCTTCTGGTCCTTCCTCGCCAAGGTCGGTGAGTGCGGAACCAACGTGTATCTTGATTCGCTCAGCCATACGCTCGCTCACCTTCACGTTGTGCTGACGGCTCATGTAGTCCTGAATATCGGCTGTCAGGTCGTCGCCGGCGGTGCGGATGGAGTTGTTGGATACGATGCCGCCCAATGAAATCACGGCAATCTCGGTGCTGCCGCCACCGATGTCAACAATCATGTTACCCTCCGGAGCCTCCACGTCGATTCCGATACCGATGGCAGCTGCCATAGGCTCGAAAATCAGATATACGTCGCGGCCGTCGGCATGTTCTGCAGAGTCGCGCACGGCTCTCAGCTCAACCTCAGTAGAGCCTGAAGGCACGCCGATCACCATTCGCAGTGACGGCGAGAAGAGGCGGCTTCCTGTGTGTACCATCTTTATCAGTCCGCGCATCATCTGCTCACAGGCAGTGAAGTCGGCAATCACGCCGTCGCGTAGCGGACGGATGGTGCGTATGTTGTCGTGAGTTTTCTCATACATCATCTTGGCTTTTTCGCCAACGGCAATCATCTTGTCGGTGCGGCGGTCGAGAGCCACTACCGATGGCTCGTCAACTACTATCTTGTCATCACTGATGATGATAGTGTTGGCGGTACCCAAGTCCATTGCTATCTCTTGTATAAATGAAAAGAATCCCATATTCGTTCTTTTGCTTTTACCTTATTATATATATATTAAGTTCTTGCAAGCTTTCCCGCTTGTCCTGTCTGTTGACTGGCAGACTCTTTTTTTTTCTCTCTCTTGACAGGTTGCCGCCTGTTGTTGCCGGCTCTTCATGTCTCCTTCCCGTCAGTTTCCGTTAGTCTTCTCGTCAACTTTTCTTTCTTTTGCTCCTCGCTTATTTCTCAAACCATGCGTGGATAGCCGTGTCGTAGTGGCTGCTCACTCCGAAAGCTCTTGTGGCGAACATGCGACGGTCTTCGATGTCGGTCTGGGCGCCCTTCTTGTTCAGTATGTCGAGCAGCACACCATATTCAGCCTTGCTTGGCACGATGACAACGTCTTTGAAGTTCTTTGCTCCGGCACGGATTAGCGAGATGCCGCCGATGTCGATCTTCTCGATGATGTCGGTCTCAGAAGCTCCGCTTGCCACGGTGTCCTCGAATGGATAGAGGTCTACGATGACCAAATCAATCTCTGGTATCTCGAATTCCTGCATCTGGTCGCGGTCGCCTTCGTTGTCGCGGCGGGCCAGGATGCCTCCGAATATTTTCGGATGGAGCGTCTTCACTCTTCCGCCAAGGATAGAGGGATATGTCGTTACGTCCTCCACTGCCTGGCATTCATAGCCAAGCGACTCGATGAATTTCTGTGTACCTCCTGTAGAAAGGAATTTCACACCCTCAGCATTCAGTTTTGCGAGAAGCTCATCCAGCCCGTCTTTGTGAAACACTGATACCAATGCGGTCTTGATTTGTCTTGTTCCAGCCATCTTCTGTTTCTTTATATGTCGTGTAAAAATATGTATTTGGTTGCAAAGTTACAAAATATCGTTATATTTCCCATTCTATTGCGGCGAAAAAATAGAGGATAGTAGCTATTTTTTGACTTTCGATAAACAAAGGGCGCTTATGGAGCAATTTATATTCCTTTTCAATCCAAATCGGGCTTTGGAACTTGTCGTATCAAACGGCTTCATGACCGTTTCGGAATCTGCCGGAATCCGTTGCCAAGCGCCTTGTTGTCATACTATGCTGAAATAGAGCCGCCTGTAGGCGAGATATATGAAATCAGCGGTTTTCACCCATCGTCTCTTCTTCAGCATCGAGATGCACAGTCGGCAAATCGTGTCGCCGGGTTCGTATGTCATCGTCTCGTCGGCGATGGCAGCGTCAAGATTGCTGTCGGCAAGACATCTGAAGGCGTTGGCGATGCCGATGTCCACTGCCTTGCGGTATTTGCTGCCGTCGGCTACGGTCATGAAGAAATCCGCCACGAGCTGGCATGCCCTCAGGTGGGAGCGTAGATGCTTCTCTGATATGGTATGCGTATACGAAGTGTTGTTGTCCATGCGGTAGTAATACACGTTCTTGTCTACGGTCGCTATCCGTGAGTGATACACAGCCCTCGGCACCACGGCATAGTCTTCGCTGAAGTCGATGCCCTCCACACTGTATATTCCGTTCCCCGTCAGTGTCTCCCTGCGGTATAGCCTGCCCCATATCCTGTTTTTCACTATGTTCTGGCATAGCAGTGCCTTCAGGTATTTCTCCTTTCCCATCTGTGGCGGTCCCGCATATCTTGTGACCTTGCCGTCTCTCCATTCTGAATATCCGCCGGTTACGATGTCGGCACCGCTTTCCTCGGCCTTCGCCATCAGCAGGGCTATGGCGTCGAGGGGCAGGATGTCGTCGCTGTCCACGTGGGTCACGTATTCTCCCGTTGCCTTCTGCAGGGCGGTGAGTCTTGCTCCGCCAAGTCCTCTGTTGTGGTCATGGCGGATTATTCTTGTCTGACTTTTCCTCTGGGGATATTCTTCGGCAACCCTTTCAAGTATGGCGATACTGCCGTCCTTCGAACAGTCGTCTACGAACACATATTCTATGTTACCGTAAGTCTGTTCGAACAGTGATCTCGCACATTCTTCTATATATTTCTCCACGCCATATACCGGCACGAGTACTGACACTTTCTTCATATCTTACAAAAGTAACACTATTTTCTCTTTCTCTCGTTCCGCCTCTCCGGTTTTGTGTTAATTTAACCTTTTCGCATTCGTTGCTTTCTGATAATCCCCAACCGGTCATCGGTGCTTGTTTGGTTTTTCTCCAGGCAGAAAAGAGATGATTGTTTCATGGCAAAGGAGAACGGAGGTTGTGGCTTTGATATTCAAGATTTTATCCCAAATCGGTCATTAGGGCTTGCCTGGATTTTGTTCTTTTAGAAGAGTGGATTTTGTTTGGCTTTTAATGAGTAATAGCGAGCTATTACGAATTAAAAACAAGCAAAAGACGCCTTATAAAAAACAAAAGACTGCAAGCAGTAAATATAAAATACAATAAACGGCCTAATGACCGTTTTGGGTTTATTTGTATGGCGTGGCTTTATATTGACAAGCCCCGACGGGTAGTGCTTACCGGTCGGGGCTTGTTGTAGATATGGGGCTTATGCGCTTATTCTATGGTGATTTTCCATAATATAGCGTCGGGCTCGATGTCTGACAGGGTGACAGGAATCAATCTCTCCGTGTCTTTCATCTTTGCCAACTTGTTATGGCCGCGTTGGGTTAGGTCTCTGATGAACGGTTCGCAATATACCTTTTCCGAACCGAGGTTGAGTCTGAGTTCACCTAAGTTTAACACCCACTTTATCTTGGTAGGCACGGCCTTCATCAGTGTGTGGTATTTTGTGTCTGCAGTCACTTTGATGCCCATCAGAGAGAGTTCTATTCCTGAACCCATGGCTATGCTGACGGAATTGATGGTTCCGGCATCGTCGGTGGTTACAGAAAACACTTCTTCTTCTTCGTTTTTCAGATAGCTATACAGATATGTGCCATCTCCGAAGTCGGTCTTGTCGACTTTTGAATATAGCCCAGGACAGGAGTTCGGGATGTCTTTGACGTTGGCACCGATTCTTGCCTTCCAGAATCCAGTGGCGTCACCAGTCCATTGCGCATTGATGTTCTGTACGCATACTGCCGTGCTGGTCGTTTCCGTTCCGATCGCGTTCGCATTTAGTGCTGCAGCTAAAGCGATGCAGCAAGTAGCTAATTTTTTTATTGTATTCATGTCGTAATTAATTAGACGTCTGTTCCTTCTTATTTTCTTGAAGCGAAGTACATTCCATCGTTGACAGCCATTCTCACCTGGTAGATGCCGGCCTGGTCTTGCGATACTTTCATCTTCTTGCCGTTGGGCAGAGTTGCCATGATGGTGCCGTCGTCGTTGAAACGGAACAGTTCCTTGATGGCGCCTTTGTCCTCGTAGCTCCAGCTCTTCTCCTTCTTGTTATATACAAGGTGTGACACCTCGCCGTCGGGAGAGGTTATCTCATAACCGTTCTTCAGTGTCTTCACGGCATACATGCGGCCGTCTTTGCCCATCACATTTTGGGTCTCACCCACCTTGGCCATCACTTTGCTGCCGCTCCAGAACTCGATGGTGTTGAGGATGAACAGGTCTGCCACGCCACACACGGCATAGGCAGGGCTTATCAGAAGGAACACAAGTTCGTTGAGGAACTTGCAGCTGCTAAGGCTCTTGTTCCAGTCTAACACCTTGTTGGTCAATCCGAAAGAACCGATACATGAACTCAGAGTCACCGCACCTGCTAACAATGCAATAATGGATTTTGTCGTGAATTTTCTCATTTGCTATAGATTTTATTGTTATCAGATTATATATGTCTCTGCAAATATATGTTTTTTTCGCTTCCTGAACAATAATTACAGGGAATAAGTTGGATGAGAAGATTGTAAAAGTTGTTAACACCTTATGTCGTCAGAGAATATCACAGTCGTAATCCCACTTTAGCTCCCAGTGTCATGATGTGCATATACTCCCTGCTGCCATGGCTCGCCGGGGTCTGGATGTTGTAGTCCAGAAATATCATGGCGGAGAGGAATTTGCGCACGTAATACTTCAGCGACAGACCTGTGCCGCAGCAGTAACCGTGGTTGTTGCCGACGGGGATTCCGTTTATCTTTGTCTTTGGATACCACACGCCGCCTCCCACGAGTTTGCTGCCGAATGAAAAGCGGCGTGTTATCGGAAGTGAGAAATACGGACCTGCCATGGCGGTGAAATAGTTGAAGGTCTTGTCGGGAGCATCTGTCTTGTTCACGATATATTGCAGGTTCGAGAACGTGGTCCTGCCGCCAAAGCCTATATTCCTGTTTATGAACCACGCTCCCTCCAGACCTATCGTCGTTCCGGTGGAGGTCTGGAACACGTTTTCTTCGTCAAGGTCGTATTTGCTCAACGGCAGGTTGAATCCCATATACAGACTGAGAAACGAGTTGCGGTCGGTGTCGAATTCCTCGTATGCCTCTTGCTTTTCCTTGATATTCAGTCCTTTGTCCCCGCATCAGGCACTTGCCACTCCTCTCCGTTTACAGTAGCTTTAAGTCTTATTTTGTCCCGTTTTTGGGCACGCACCTTGCCCAAGTGGGGCAAGCACGTTGCCCAACATGGGTAAGCACGTTGCCCCACCTGGGCACATTTCCTTTTCCTTTCGTGCCCAAAATCTTCCATTTTCCATGACCGTGTGTTACATATCCTTTTGTCAGAAATCAGAACCAGAGTAACCTGCATCTCCCCTTCGGGGGAGACCGAGAGGGGGCTGAAGTCAGCAGGAAAGATCATCAACAAGTGGCTTGTTTCATCAGCTTAGAACTCAGCAAGGAATGGGGAGTGCCCCCAGCACCCGCAAATCCCAGTAAATACAAAGATAAATCCAATAACCCATTCACCACCTGAAAAATCAGTGAAAAAGTCAAATCCGTGTTTAATTTTTGTCCATCGCCGCAGGCAGATGGACACCAAATGCTCACATATATAACCCTTCCTTGTTATTGCGTAGAGTCCCCATGTCATATATCAGCCACAATAAAGCATCACCAACGGAAATCCCGCTCCCTAACATAACAGGGATCATTGATAATTTCCCATCGCGCGCGCATATATAAATATAATGTGAACCCTACACCTTTCCCTTCAATTCTGTCAAATTAAAGGAAAACCGTCACTTTTTTCTCGTTTTCTTTTGAAAACATTTGGATGGTATGAGAAAAAACCATACCTTTGCATCCGCTTTTGAGAACGAACGCTGTTACAAAACAGTTACTAAGTCAGAAAGAGCAGAGAAAAGAAAGAGTTCTTTGAAAAGATTACAATAAACAGAGAAGTAGTAGTACAAGAAGCAGGCTTCTTTTCCACCTTATATTATATAGGGGTCAT
>NZ_NALQ01000007.1:0-31552 GCF_008680225.1 Prevotella sp. LMAG:51
CAGCCTCCATTCATCGGGCCAGCATATTGAGATATTTCCTTGTCGTAGATGGCGAACAAGCGTGTATCAAGTTATTGGCAAATAAGACATCTGTTATTGAATTGTCAGCAACATATTTACGTATACTGTGAGGGAAATAACGAAAATCTACCACATGCACTTCTTCAAAGCCATAGAATAGATATGCAGGAAGTGCATTTCCATAACTGTCCTTCAATATCATAAGCCGTCTTCCATTCTTGTTTCCTGTCACTACCTTGACAGTACGGGTATCTCCTCCCATAAAGGTACAATATGCGCCGGCACTACCGTCTTTATAATGTATGAAGAAGTTTCGTTCAATAGGAGCACTTTCACCTACCGTCTTGCCTTTACTCAACGTATAATTGATAAACCAACTCTTGTAGTCTATTCCCTGAGGCATATAATAGACGAAATCTTCTGGTGCATTCTTAACGGCAATATCTTTAGAGAAGGTGTACATACTTCCTACGTAGTTGTGCACCGTCTGGGCATCATAGGATGAAAGGGGTCTGAAATTCACACCTGCAGCATTTGCAAAACAACGCGATGCATAATATGCACCTAATGGAGCCCAATGATGGTCTGTACGGGAATAAATAGGCTCACTTTTGTGAGATTCCAACTCATCGTAGATTTTCACCGGTATTATTGTATTATCGAGGCTTGCATAGAGCTTATCAAGAACGGACTTCTCATTATTTGTCCATGAGCGCTGTTCTTCAGGACAATAGTAAGCTACTGCATTGGGAATTGTCATACAATAAACCGCAACGCTATCACCAAATGCCTGCTTATAACTGTTTACCATCTCTGCGTATGACATTGCTCCAACTTGTGTTCCGCCAAAGGGTTCGAAAGCCCGAGTTTCGGCTCCGTTGTCGATTACAATTATGCCGGCACGCGCTCTGCGTACTTCATATTTGGAGTCATCATTAATTGTATCCGCATTGGAATATTGGGATTCTTGCTTTTGAATTTGTGAAAACACTGGCATTATTGAACATGCAGCAAAAGACAGAAGCAAGATTAGTCTTATTCTTTTCATTTGATATATCATTTCATCATTAAAAACGAGTGTAAATAAAGGCATTGTTAGTTGCACCAACGAGTAGTGCAGCACATACAACAAGCATAACAACGGAGAATACCGTCTTTACAATGAGCGACATGGCATTGTAAACAGAGGGAACCGATGATTCTTCTTGTCTATGAAGCACAAAAGAGGAGACGGTCTTGCGCAACGGCATTGAGAACACTATAGCTGCTACCCATATCCAGAAATGGTCGAGAAAAGCGCTGTGAGTGACAAAGCTATCAAACGTTTTGCCTCCTCCAAAGAAACTCTTGAAAAAGACGAGCATTCTGCCGAAATCATCAAAATAGAATATTCCCCATCCTATCACTACAAGCAACAGGCTATATAAATGGAGCAAGGGAGATGGTATGTTGTCCTTAACTTTCAGCAGAGTGTATTTCTCCGTCATCACTATTATGCCGAAATATACACCCCAAATGATGAAGTTCCAACTCGCACCATGCCACATTCCTGTAAGGAACCATACGACAAGGATGTTGACGGCCTGATGTTTACGGTTTCCTCCCATTGGAATGTATACATAATCTCTGAAAAAGCTACCTAGCGAAATATGCCATCGACGCCAAAAATCAGTTATAGTATCACAACAATAAGGATGGTTGAAGTTCTCATTGAAATGGAAACCCAACATTCTGCCGAGTCCGATAGCCATATCAGAATAACCAGAGAAGTCAAAATATATCTGGAATGTAAACGCTACGATACCCAACCAAGCTCCTGTCGTGGTTAAATCATTCAGACCATTGACAAGGAATTGGTCAGAAATCTCAGAAAGCTGATTTGCCAAGATTACCTTTTTCCCAAGACCGATAAGGAAGCGGTATGAGCCATCTGCAATGTCCCTGCTATTGACACGACGATTGGCTATCTCATTTGCCACTGTACCATAACGCACAATTGGACCGGCAACAAGTTGTGGAAACATTGATATATAAAGCAACAGGTCTGGATAACGACGCTGAACAGGAGATTCGTTCCTGTAAACATCTACAAGATACGAAATAGACTGGAAGGTGTAAAAACTGATACCTATAGGCAAAGCTATATTGGGGACCTTGATATTCATCCCCAAATCAGAAAGTATTCCCGCAAAGAAACCAAGATACTTGAATATGCCGAGCATCAAAAGGTTTAAGCTTATACCCACAACGAGTGCAGTCTTTCGTCTTGACTGCATCCTGCCAGCTATATTTAGACCTGATATATAATTTATCAAAGAACTGAAAAGCATAAGGAACACATAGACTGGTTCACCCCATGCATAGAAAATCAACGAGAAAACAACAAGAACAGCATTCTTGAGAACATTTCTACATGCCATTTGTGACGGGTCTAAAGCAGAAACTCTACTTGAAAACAGTTCCTTATCACCGACCGCTGCCAATAGATAACATAGAAAGAAAGCCGGAAGGAAAGCGAAGAGAAAAAAGAGATCAGAAAATATCATTTGCTGAGATTATTATGTTTGAAAAAGATTTCGTGAAAACTAAAACAAGTAAATTAATAGCACAACAAGGAAGTAATCTGATTGGCAATGAGATATCCGTTTCGCCGAGCACCTCTCTCTGATGTATGAGTGCCATCAACTGTCAAAAAATAGCCATTCGTCTCTCTGGAAGAATACACACCTGTAATATAATCCTGCCTAATTATAGGAATTGACATACGATGGGCACATTCTTCAAGAATATTTCCAACTTTATTGATAATATCATAGGATGCTTTCGTAGTCTGCATAGGTGAAAGGAGCACTATTTGGGCATCAGGAAATCGGGACATCAGTTTCTCACAAATCAATTTGACGGAACCTGCTAAAGACACTACAGAAGAAACTTTCTGAGGTGCATTAAATGTATTAGGTGTACCGAATGCCTGTTCTACTGTTTTCGAAAATATCCCAGGACGCTTACTGTTAAACCATGCGTCGTTTGTACCTGCGGCAATCAGTATCAGGTCTGGCGAAGGCTGCTGTTGGTTATCACAAGCAGTTATCAATCTGTTCATCTGATTGAATATCACATTGTTGTCTGAAAGGACTTGTGTGTTTTCTACTATGTCATAGCGGGTTCTGACAGTATTCGTCCAAGTAGCACCACTTCTTGCATAGCTTTTACATGTCTTGGGAGAAATCTTATCTGCAAACCATTTTGTCCAACCTTTAGGGTTCGTACAATCATCTCCACCAATAGAGGTGTTTGAATCTCCAAGAATCACAATATTCAAGTCATGTCCATTAACAGCCGAAAGAAGACAGCTCTTGCAAATCAACACACAAAAGAGTAAAAGAAACCTTATAGGGATGTTCATTATTTGTTTACTAGTTTAACTCGAAATAATTATTTCTGAATGGTTGGCAAAGGTAATGTATTTTTTTGACATAAGAATAAACAATTGAAAATATGTCAAAAAAACAATAAAAAAAATGATGCCAAATCCAATATTGAATTTGACATCATTTTTTATTATATCAAATAAATCACATTCCTGCTGCTTGTGCCAGCCAATCATAAACACAGCTACAAACTCCAAACAGTAATATGCCTATAGTACAAAGTGCAAGAGCAAAACGAGTATTGTTGTCACTCTTGAACGTTGGCAACGGTGTTTCGGTCTGATTGATATACATGCACTTCACAATCTTCAGATAGTAGTACAAGCTTGGTACTGTGTTCAACAAAGCAATGAATACAACAAGGTATGCCAATGTTGAACCTTGTTCAGCAGCTGCCATGAACACGAAGAACTTACAGAACATTCCTGCGAAAGGTGGGATACCTGCAAGAGAGAACAAAGCCAAGGTCATCAAGAACGAAAGTTTTGGATTCGTTCCATAGAACCCATCGTAGCAGTTCATCTTAGTATTGCCATTTCCACGTGTCTCTACAACATTGATAATAGTGAAAACTGCCATATTGGCTGCAACATAAATCAACACATAGTACATGAGAGCTGTAAGACCCATTGCACTGTTTCCTATTACAGCAAGCATTATGTATCCAGCCTGAGAAATAGAACTAAATGCCATGAATCGTTTCAACTCCTTCTGACGGAGAGCAAAGAGGTTAGCAATGGTGATGGTAAGCAGAATTACTATATACATAAGATATTCCCAATACTCAACCATCGGTGCGAAAACCTTCATAAGAATCGTCATCAGAGCAAACGCTGCAGCTCCCTTTGAAACTACACTAAGATAACCAGTTACTGCTGTTGGTGCACCCTGATAGGTATCAGCAGTCCAGAAGTGGAATGGAACAAGAGAAATCTTGAAACCAAGTCCGCTGAAAAAGAACACCAAGCCAAGAATTGTCAGTGGCGAAGCACTGATTTGTGCTGCTACATCACCAAAATACAATGTACCGACGGCACCATAGATAAATGAAATACCATAAAGCATTACACCACTTGAAAATGTTGCCGTAAGGATAAACTTGGCAGCGCCCTCAGCTGAATTCTTCTTGAACTTGTCAAAAGCCACCAGACATGCCATAGGAACTGATGCCATTTCCAATCCTAAGAAGAACATAAGGAAATGTCCTGAAGAAATCATCACATACATACCCAAGAGGGTTGAAATGATGAGTTCATAATATTCACCTTCCTTGTTCTTCACGTCAGCAAGCTCAAGCCAAGACTGTGACATCACCAGAACGATGAACGCACCAGCTGTAAGAATTATCTTCATAACATTGGCTGCTTGAGTTGACTCATAGCATCCACCAAAGACAGAAGCTGGTTCTGCATAGAAGCAGAGAGCTGTCTGACAAATGAAGAGAGCGCCTGTCAGCAGGCTCAACACAGAATGTTTCTTCTCACCTTTCAGAATAAGATCGGCGAGGAATACTATTACCAGCACTGCAATAAGGCCAGTCTCTGGTATCATATTAAAAAACTGACTATAATCCATTTTGTCCTACTGATTAATTATAAGTTAACGACTTGGAGAATTGGTGTCACTGCATCTGTAATTGCATTGCTTGCCCACAATGGGAATGATCCAAGACCTGCAACACAGAATATCAAACAGCAAACAGCAAAGCGCTCATCCCATGTTGCATCTGTCAATGTGAGATAGTGCTCATCCTTGACTTTCTCAAACAAGATGAAACCTACTGTACGCAAGATATAAACCGCGGTAACAACAATTGAAGTGATTGCAATTATCGTACAGCAACGATGGAATGTGTCTGGATTTTCAAATGAACCTGTGAAAATTGTCATTTCGGCAATGAAACCAGAGAAACCAGGCAAACCAAGGTTGGCAAGACCAGCAATGACATATCCTACTGAAAGGAATGGCATGATCTTCATCAGACCACCGAGCTTGCGGATATCACGTGTATGTGTTCTGCCGTATATCATACCGATAAGGGCAAAGAACAAAGCGGTCATCAAACCATGAGAAAGCATCTGAAGTATTGCACCTGTGCAAGATACCTTTGTCATCATGAGTAGTGCGAAAAGCACAAGACCACAGTGAGAGACTGAAGAATAAGCATTGATAAACTTCAAGTCTGTCTGTACACATGCAGAGAAAGCACCATATACTACAGAAATTGTGGTAAGGATAAGGAATATCCAAGCCAAATCCTGAGCCGCATGAGGAAGCAGGAACATGGCAATGCGGAAACAACCGTAACCACCAAGTTTCATAAGCACACCAGCATGAAGCATTGACACAGAAGTAGGTGCACAACCGTGACCGATAGGAGACCAAGTGTGGAATGGGAACAAAGCACCAAGCACTCCGAAACCAATGAACACGAATGGGAACAGAACATTCTGTACTGTATCAGGAATATGATTGTTATGAGCAATCTCCAGAATGTTCATTGTTGAAGCACCATTAAAGAAATAGATACCAACAAGACCCAAGATGATAAGTGCAGATCCACCCATCAACATAAGAGTCAACTTCATTGCTGCATATTCTTTTCTTCCTGATCCCCAATAACCAATCAATAGATACATAGGAATAAGGGCAACCTCATAGAACATGAACATCGTGAAAAGGTCGATGCTGATGAAGAAACCATAAACTCCAGTAGAAAGCAATGTAAACCACATGAAGAATTCCTTCGTCAAAGGCTGTAATTTCCACGAAGCGAAAGTTCCTGTAAAGACGATGATGCTTGAAAGAAGCAACATCACTACAGAGATACCGTCAACACCAACTGCATAGTTGATGTGAAGAGGAGCAAACCAAACTGTAGATGACTGAAGAATCATCTCTTCAGTGTTTCCTGCAGCGCGCTCTCCAATGAAATGTAATGTCAACCAAATTGACATTGCCAACAGACATGATGATCCTATGACCATCACCGTACGGACCTGCTTGATGTCACGGGCAGCCCAAAGGCCGAGCAACATCAAAACTGGGATTACTACAAATATACTTAATATACTCATCGTTCTTATAATATGCTAAGTAATACTAATGTTAATGCAACAGCTCCAGTCAGGAACCAAACGGCATATTGACGTACATCACCACTCTGCCAAGGACGGAGACTCTCGCCAGCTTCGTTTGCACCCCATGCACTGAAATCAATGAGACCATTGATGATATGCTCATCAATCCACTGAACCGGACGAGATACAAAACGGAACAAAATCTTATGTGTGACAAACATATAGACTTCATCCATATAGAAACGTTTGTAAGCCCAACGATGAAGACGAGGGAATGTCTTATACAACTTGTCAGCAATCGGCTGTTTCTCACCCTTATATATATATGTAGCAAGAGCAATTGAAATAACGGCAATTACTGTAGAAGTGATAGCTACCTGAGGAGCGAAATGTACTGTATATGCAGTACCTGCAGCACTTACTATCTCACCGAAGCTTGCCCAGCTCCAATCCAAGAAACCACCAAGCGTAGTGAAGACACCAACGCCGACGGTAATAATACTCAAGAATATCAATGGGAAGGTCATTGTCAGCGGAGCCTCGTGTGGAGTGTGATGAGCATGAAGTTCCTTATTCTCTGTACCCCAGAAAATACCATAGTAAAGACGGAACATATAGAACGCTGTCATAGCGGCAACACCAGTCATCCACCAACCGATGAACTGAGAATGCTCAAAACATGCAGTGATAATCTCATCCTTAGAGCTAAAGCCTGAGAAGAATGGAATACCCGCGATGGCAAGACAGGAAATCAAGAATGTGGCATGGGTAATAGGCATATATTTCTTCAGACCACCCATCGCAGACATCTCGTTTGAGTGAACAGCATGAATGATACAACCAGCACCCAAGAAAAGACAAGCCTTGAACATAGCATGTGTGAAGAGATGGAATAGAGATGCCATATATCCAAGCTGAGCATGATTGTCGAGAACAGCACCATGATGACCTGGCAAGCAAACGCCAAGTGCCACCATCATAAAGGCAATCTGAGAAATCGTAGAGAATGCAAGTACTCGCTTGATATCACTCTGTGCACATGCCACAGCAGCAGCATAGAAAGCAGTAAACGCACCTACATACACGACTATTTCCATTGCCTGTGGAGCATATTCAATCCAAATAGGGAACAGACGAGCAATCTGCACTACTCCTGCAACCACCATGGTCGCAGCATGAATAAGCGCAGAAACAGGTGTAGGTCCCTCCATAGCATCTGGCAACCAGATGTGAAGTGGGAACATGGCAGACTTACCAGCACCTCCGATAAACATCAGCACGAGAGCTGTAGGAAGAATGAAACCTCCTGCGGCTGCGGCACGTGAAGCATCACAGGTTGTGAATGCTGTCATTCCCTCTGCTATATGAACTTCAGTTCCAGTGAAAGAGAAGTTAAATGAACCTGTATAATATCCGAAGATGAGAATACCGATCAAGAAGAACATATCAGCGAAACGAGTCACTATAAATGCCTTCTTACTAGCATGAACTGCTGCATGCAATCCATAATAGAATCCGATCAAAAGATATGAGCTGACACCCACGAGCTCCCAGAACATATACATCTGGAAAATGTTGGTAGCCAGAACAAGTCCTAGCATTGACATTGTGAAGAGAGACAAGAAAGCGTAATAGCGCTGGAAGCCCTTCTCACCATGCATATAGCCAAATGAATAAATGTGCACCATAAAGCTAACTGTGGAAATGACAATCAGCATCATCACTGAAATAGGATCAAGAAGGATACCTAAATCAAAGTGAAGATTACCGAGTGGCAACCAAGTGTAATTGTATGGTACTAATGTCGCAAAAGTTCCGTCAGCCAAACGCGGAGCTGTGAAATACTGGAAAGCTGTGATATAGCTCAACACAGTAACCAATCCAATAGAACAGGTTCCGATAAGACCGGCTGTTTTATGCGACCATGCATACTTGTTTCCCGCAAAATCGGGCAAGCCAATGACGAGGAAACTCAACAATGGCAAGAGAAGTATCAACAATGAATATGTATAATCCATAACTTATTAATATTTCATGTTTTCAATACTGTTCACCTGATCGCTGTGGAAATTACGGTAAACATTAATAATTATAGCGATAGCCACTGCACTTTCTGCCGCACTTACGCCCATTGAGAAAAGGGTCATGAAGAAGCCCTCGAATTCGCCAGGGAAGAGCAGTCTGTTAAAGGCAGCGAAATTGATGTCTACAGCATTGAGCACAAGCTCAATGGAGATAAGCATTGCTATCAAGTTACGACGAGTGACGAATCCGTAAACGCCGATGAAGAACAGAAGTGCGCTAAGCACAAAATAACATTCTACAGGTACCATAATTATTTATCCTCCTTTTCTTTACGAGCCACAACGATGCCGCCGATAATGCAAGCGAGCAAGAATACAGAAATGAACTCAAACGGTAAAACATACTGGTATTTCTCGCTTCCAACAAGAGCCTCACCAATGACATTCATTGGAACCTCCTCGTCAGCAACCTCACATGCTCTGAACAAGAATTCATTCTTGAGCAGAACAATAGTCACTGTAAGGAAGCCAGCGAGAGTTACAAGAGCAGCACCAATGGCACGGCTTCCTTTCACATGCTCTACCAAGCCCTGAAGTGTACGGCGATTAACGAGCTGAATAGCAAAGATATACATCATCGTGATGCCACCAGCATAGATACTCAACTGGGCAGCACCCAAGAAAGTGTAGTCAAGAATAAAATACAATCCAGCAACACCGAACAAAACGAAGAGCAGGAATGTGGCTGCACGCATGATACGCTTTGTGGCGACACACATAACAGCAGAACCCAGAATTACTACGGCAAGAATGCCAAACATTATAATATTAGCCATTTCTTATGTCCTCCTTATTTTGTTTTGGTGTTAAACTTACCGATTTCAAGAGGTGCTCCACCATCTATAAGGTTAGGAAGGCTTCCTCCGGTATATACCTCCTTGTCAAGGTGAAGAACGAGTTTGTCTCTATCAAATACAGAGTTCTCGAAGTCATTCGTGAAATGAATGGCACCGAAATTGCATGCATTGACACATAGTTCACAGAACATGCAATCTCCGAGATCATATTGATAGTCAACCAACTTGCGTTTCTTCTTGCCCGTCTCAGGGTCCTCCACCATCTCTGTAAGAATCTTTATCGAGTCATTAGGACAAGCCTTCTCACACAATGTGCAGCCAACGCATTTGTAGTTTTGGTTCTCGTCGCGTGAGAAAACAAGTCTACCACGATGGCGAGCCGACACATGGAGCGTTGTCTTGCGGTTCTCAGGATACTGCTCAGTGCTCTTCTTGGTGAAATACTCAGTAAGAGTAGTCTTCATACCAATGGCGAGAGTCTTTACAGCAGAACCAATTTCTCCAAAATATGATTTATTATTATCTTCCATATCTATTTAAACTCCTTATTTAAAAGTGCCAGCCAAATGCCACAATGATAGTCATAAGCACCAAGTTGATGAGACAAAGCGGCATGAGATATTTCCACTCAAGTTTCAATATTTGGTCAATACGCAGACGTGGGAAAGTCCAACGTACCCACATAAGCAACCAAACAACGGCGAAAGTCTTGCCAAGGAACCATACGATACCAGGGATGAGGTTCATGATTCCATCGAAACCTTCAATACCGATATTTACAGGTGCCCATCCTCCAAGGAATACAGTAGTTGCGATTCCAGATACCACGAAGAGGTTAAGATACTCTGCAAGGTAATAGAAACCGAATCCCATACCAGAATACTCTGTATGATAACCGGCTGTCAACTCGCTCTCAGCCTCAGCCAAGTCGAACGGACCACGGTTTGCTTCTGCATTACCAGCTACGAGGAAAACCAGGAAGGCTATAATAGCAGGAACATGACCTTTGAAGATTAGCCAGTTCCATGGTCCGACCTGTGCTTCAACGATACCGCTCACCTGCATTGTACCTGTAAGTATTACTGCAGTAATGAGACACAAGCCGAGAGACATTTCGTAAGATATGAGCTGAACAGCTCCACGCATAGCCGAAACGACACTATACTTGTTGTTACTTGCCCAACCGGCGAGGAAGATACCAACCACACCGATACTTGACACCGCTGTCAGCAAGAACACACCAACGTTGAAGTTCAGCACCTCTGCGCCATTGTTCCATGGCAAGAAAGAGAAGGTGCCCACAGAAGCAATGATAACAAGGAACGGAGCCACGAAATACAGCAGCTTGTCAGCCTTGTCTACAGTGAAAATCTCCTTGATGAGCATTTTAAGAACGTCGGCAAAAACCTGGAATATACCCCATGGACCGACACGCATCGGACCAAGTCGGCACTGGAAGTAAGCACAAACCTTACGTTCCATGAAAATCAAGCAAATAGCAAGTATGGCATAACCTGCAAGAATAAGTACGCCAACCAGTATGCACTCGATAAGGATCGACCAGAAATCTCCAAGTCCAATAGTCTGGCGGAGAAGAGCGTCGAACCATATTGTTACGTTACTAAAGTCAAACATAATATAAATTTTGATTTTAGAGTTTAGAATACATCGAATGTTTCCAACCCCTTAATTCATTTTTCGATTATCTGTCAAGGTCAGGGATTACGAAGTCGATAGCCGCACCGGTTGTGATGAGGTCAGCGATTTTCTGTCCACGCAACATCGAATCGAGAGCACCTGCCAGAGTAAGACCCATCGGACGCATCTTCATACGATAAGGACTCTTGTCACCTCTTGAGTCAAGATATACTCCGAACTCACCGCTTGCACCCTCTACAGAAAAATACCACTGTCCCTCAGGAACCTTTATGATTGGTTTCTGCTTGATGTAATATTCTCCCTCTGGGATGTTGTCGATAAGTTGTTCGATAATATCAAGACTCTGATAAAGCTCCTTGATATGAACATAATAGCGATCCATAGAGTCACAACCTGTCATGGTAATCTCCTCCCAGTTCACTTTGTCATAGCAATCGTATGGATGACGCTTACGTGTATCGTTCTTCCATCCGGCAGCACGTCCTGCAGGACCAGTCACCGCATAGTTGATACAGTTTTCCTTATCCATAGGGCCAACGCCTTCAAGTCGCTTATGTGTGATGACGTTATCTCCGAACACATCGAGATACTCCTGAATCTTAGGTCTCAAATACTTGCAGAGTTTCTTTGTATTATCAACGAAATTAGGATCGATGTCAGCCTGAAGTCCACCGATTCGATAGTAGTTCATAATGAGTCTACCACCAGTTGTCTCCTCCATCACATTGAGCACATGCTCACGGTCGCGCATGCAATACAAGAATGCTGTGAGTGCTCCAAGGTCCTGGGCTGTACAGCCCAAGAACAACAAGTGGCTGTCGATACGCTGCAGCTCATCCATGATAGTACGGATGTAGTGGATGCGGTCTGACAATTCTATTCCCATCGCCTCTTCAATCACACCCACGAGAGCATGACGATGCATCATTGCAGAGAGATAGTTAAGACGGTCTGTAAGAGCCAATGTCTGAGGATAAGTCATTCCCTCCCACATTTTCTCTATACCACGGTGGATATATCCGAGATGAGGATAAATGCGTTTTACAGTCTCACCGTCGATAACGGTCTGCAAACGCAGCACACCGTGAGTTGACGGATGGTTAGGACCGATATTTACTACATATTCGTCCTCTTCAAACAAGCGATGCTTTGTTTCCACCAAATGACCATCCTTGTCGAGTGAATACTCTACTGTGAAATCGTCCTCTGGCTCATCAGTCAGAGGGAACTTGTTTGCTTCCGGACTCATATCAAAGTCCTTGCGCAATGGATGTCCCACGAAATCAGTACGCAAGAAGAGTCTGCGCATGTCTGGATGTCCAAGGAACTTGATTCCTACGAAGTCGAATACCTCACGCTCAAGTAAGTCTGCGGCTTTCCAGAGGTTTGTTACGGTAGGGATAACATCGCTACCATCCACTTTCTTGGCTATTGTCCTTACGGAACAACGCTCATTGTTCTGAGTGTTTTCAAGAATGTAGATACAACCCAGACCTTCTTCACCGAAGTCCTCACCGATTATAGTAACAAGGTAATCGAAATGCTTCTCGTTCTTCAGCTTGGCCATCTCATTGGCGAAGTTTTCGAAAGTGAGTTCTATATTATTCAGTTTCATGTCTTATACCTTATTATATTATACAGTTTGGTTTTTCTCAGAATCAGCGAGGTCGCCGACTTTGAAATCAGCGGGAACATCAGTCACGATGATTGGCTCCAGATGTCCGAGCTTCTGAGAATCCTGAAGGTTCTCGTTGCTCAATCCACGGAGACCTCCCTTGCTCATTGAAAGTTCCTTCTCCTCCTTTGTCATCTTGTGATTAGCGCCACCAAAGAACTTCTCGATCTTAACCTTTCTCTGGAGCTGCATCATACCATAGAGGATTGCCTCAGGACGTGGAGGACAGCCTGGGATATACACATCAACAGGCACGAGTTCATTGATACCACGCACTACATTGTAGCTCTTCTTGAAAGGTCCGCCACTGATGGTGCATCCTCCGACGGCAACGACATACTTTGGCTCAGCCATCTCATCATAAAGACGCTTGAATACCGGTGCCATCTTGTTTGTGATAGTACCGGCACACATGATAAGGTCTGCCTGACGTGGAGAGTTACGTGTCACCTCAAATCCGAAACGCGAGAAGTCATAGCGCGCACAACCCACGGACATGAATTCGATACCACAGCAACTGGTACCGAAAGTGAGCGACCACAACGAGTTGCTTCTTCCCCAATTGATCACCTGATCAAGGGAACCGAGCACCACATTGCAACCGCCTTCATGAAGTTGGTCTACTATCTTCTCGAGAGTGTCATTGTCCTTAAACTCGTTGTAAGGAATGCTTTTGATAACGGGTTTTCTTACTTCCATTCCAACGCTCCTTTCCGCCAAGCATAAGCAAGGCCAAACACCAACACTAAGAGGAAGAATCCAATGCTACACAAAGCCATTGGACCAAACTTGCTGACTGCCACAGCCCATGGATATAGGAACACTGTCTCGATGTCGAACATCAGGAAGAGAATGGCAAAGAGGTAGTAACCCACATGCATTGGCACCCATGATGTGCCGCGCGTTGGGATACCGCACTCAAAAGGCTGTCCCTTCACTGGGTTGTACGACCTAGGGCCAATGAGTTTCGCAACTACATACGCTCCTACAACCAATACAACTGCCGTCAAGATAACGGTAATAAATAGGATAAAATACATAAATATTTTATTAAATAAAAAATTTGACTGTCAAAATCATTTGCAAAGATACATATTTTATATTATAATCTGCAATGAAAGGTAAACAAATCGTAAAATAAGATTATTTCTCCGACTTATCCTTACCTCCAAACCACTTGTCTATCAGCAAAGCCAGAGAACCGTCTCCTGTCACATTACATGCAGTTCCAAAGCTGTCCATTGCGATATATAGGGCAATCATAAGGGCTTGGTCTGCCTCTGTGAAGCCCAATATTGAAGCCAGTACACCGAGAGATGCCATTATTGCTCCACCAGGAACACCCGGAGCAGCGACAATAGATATTGCAAGCATCAGAATGAATCCTATAACGGTGACGAAATCGTATGATATATGCTGCATCATCATGAGCGCCATGGCACAGGCAACGATTTTCATCACGCTTCCCGACATGTGGATTGTTGCACAAAGAGGTATGACGAAACCCGCTATGCTTTTATTCACTCCATTGGCTATAGTCTGTCGGAGAGTCACGGGAATAGTGGCAGCTGAAGACTGTGTTCCGAGCGCTGTGAAATAAGCCGGCAGCATCCGTCCCAAGAGTCTGAACGGATTCTTTCCCACAAATGCGCCTGCTACACAATACTGGAATATGAGCAAGAAGATATGCATCACGAAAATCACTCCGATGATTTTCACGAATACTGTCAATACGCGTGCTGCATCACCGGTGTATGCCATATTGAGGAATATACCGAAAATGTATATCGGCAAAAGTGGAATTATTGCCACATTGATTGTCTTGATGATTACCTGCATGAAGTCTTTCATAACGTTTTTCAACGCCACAGACTGCATTGTTGCCGTTGTCAGACCGAGGGTGAAAGCTAACACAAGGGCTGTCATAACATTCATTGGAGCTGGTATCTCAACGGTAAAAAACGGAGCCATCGCCTCTGTCGTCGCCAACGACGCCGCCGTAGTCTGTGTGTCAATAAGCGACGGGAACGTAAGCTCACTAACCGCATAAGACAGGAGTCCAGATGTCACCGTAGCGAAATAAGCCAAAGCTGTAGTGGCAATCAACATTTTGCCGGCTCCCTGACCGATGTCGGAAATAGCTGGAGCAACAAGTCCGAGAATCAGCAATGGAATAAGGAAGCCAAGGAACTGGCTGAAAATACCGTTGAACGTGAGGAACACCCTGACGACCTCTCCCGGCAAAAACATTCCGAACAGTACACCACAGACAATGGCAATGATAATCTTAGGCAGCAGGCCTATTTTGAAAGTTTTCATTTGATATAGATTTTTAGGTTTTTAAATATTTCATTTCAACACGTTAGCAACCAATCCTTCCATCGGGCTTTTGATTATTTTCCCAACGGTATATCCGCATTGTCTTGCTGCTTCGACAAGTTGCTTTTCGTAATAATGTGCCACACTACCCACAACATTTACTTTAAGGTCTTTTCTTTCATAGCGGTCAACATTCTTGACAAAGAAAGCCTTGAAGTTTTCCACGACGATCGCCTCTAATTCCGGCACATCGAGGTGTTTATAAATAAACGGCGACAAAGAAGCAAGAAAACGGTTTGCCAGCGGTTCCTTGTAGACACGCCTTATGATATCGTCCAAATCAAGATTTGTAGATTCAAGGAATTCCTCACACAAGGTTTTCGGCAGTCCGCCTTTGAAAACGGCATTCAAGAAAAGTTTCCCGAGAACGGCCCCGCTACCCTCGTCACCGAGTATATATCCCAGTGGTGATATATTGGCTACTATCTTCTCGCCATCAAACAAACAGGAGTTGGCTCCTGTTCCAAGAATGCATGCAATACCTTCCTCACCTCCACAAAGAGCATGAGCCGCAGCCATCAAGTCACTGTCTACAAAGACTTTACCATCTGCAACAGACAGACAGCCCACCAATATTGCCTTCAACGATTTGGCTGCTTCGCCACGACATCCCGCCCCATAGAAACGCACATCAACATTGCCACGACTTTCATGCCACAACTCCGCAACGTTGGCCCTGAACTGCATCAGCAACTCTCTTACCAGGATATTTCTGATCTGTTCTTCTGTCTGATGTGCAGGATTTATGCCTTGGGTATGACAACTGAATACCGGTTGTCTGCCTGAAACGAGACACCAGTCTGTCTTCGTACTGCCACTGTCGGCAAAAAGCGTCAATGGCAATTCTTTATTGATGGTAATGTCTGACATTTGATGGTAGTAATTAAAACGTGGCAAAATTAATAAAAAAAGTGTGAGTTGGCAAACTTAACATTGAAGAAAATGCATTATCTTTGCAAAACGGAAAATCGCTTTTCTGATTGCAGCATGCCAGTGACGACAAACGCGACACTGCAAAAACAAATCAAATCGGGAACTGTAATACAACAAAAAAAAACAAACAATAATTTTATAAAGAACAATATGAAGAAGAGACTGTTTTTACTATTTCTGTTCGCAATAACAATCACCATTTCTTGCAATGCCGTGCTCAAGGAGAAAGACCTTGACAACACATTGTCGATACTCAGAAATGAATTGACCACTTATCACCAAGAGCAGAAAAAGAGACAGATGAAATACAAGAACAGCAGTGAGCTGATAAGGAAGAACCTCTTCTCCATTCTTGCAAAGAGTAATCAAAATGCCCTCATGCTTTATTCTCAGAAGCCGGAATATGTTTTTGACCTTGCTTACGCATGTCATGAGGCAACCGACCAGTTCAGCAATTTCCGCAAGAGTTCTCTGCCATTCCGGTCGTATATCACGCAATTGGACAGTGAAATCGCCCGCTACGACAGCCTTGTAAACTCGCTCAGTTCCATGCCCACCTTCGCTCTTAGCGACAAGGCAAAGGTAAACCGCAACGTGTGTCTCACCCTGGCGGTAAGCATCCGTAACAACATGACGGAAAACAAATCCATGCTGCAGGACTACATAAAGTATTACAACCTGACAGAGAATCACTTGAAAAGCCTCAACGATTATGCCAACGGCAGATACAGTGAAATTCAGAACAACATATTCCGGAATGGCGGAGAAAACTATTTCAGTATCCTAGCCAATCTCGGCACTCAAGTGAGCAAGACAACCGAAACGGTAAACGACAAATACCGTTCTTCCAAGAAGCTCCACTCGCAGTGGGACTCTCGTATGATCTTCGGATTGTTCGTCAGCATACTTTTCTATGGCATCATAGCCATTCTCCTGAACATGCTCGCAATACGCTTTCTGATGCCGAAGAAATTCCGCACCGAACAGTTCATGCTGAAACGTCCGTGCATCATGATGGCGACATCCACAATAACATTTGCAATTCTTATCGGCATCATACGCAGCACGGTGAACCAGAATTTCATCACCATGGCGAGCAACCTGCTCGTTGAATATGCCTGGCTGCTTGGCGTAATCCTGATATCACTACTTCTGAGGGTAGACGGCAAACAGATAAAGAGCGCCTTCCGCATCTACTCACCGCTAACGTTGGTGGGATTCATAGTGATAACATTCCGCATCACGCTGGTGCCTAACGACTTGGTAAACCTGATTTTCCCTCCGGTCCTATTGCTCTGCACACTATGGCAATGGAACGTGATAAGAAGACACAACGAGAAGATACCCCGGTCTGATATGTTCCTGACATACATCTCATTGCTGGTATTCGCGACGAGCGTTGTGTGCTCATGGATAGGATTCACTCTCCTCAGCGTGCAGATGTTGATTTGGTGGATAATGCAGCTCACCTGCATCCTGACAATCAGCTGCCTGGCAAGTTGGATGAGCGAATACGCCGCAAAGCATCATCTTGAGGAGAAACCTATAAACAAGACATGGATATACAGACTGCTTCTGAAAGTCATAATCCCCTTGATGGCAATCTCTTCCATACTGATTTCCATATATTGGGCTGCCGACGTCTTCAACCTCAGCGACCAGATGATGCGCATCTTCACCACGCGTTTCATCGACGTCAGCAACTTCAGCGTCAGCATATCATCCATTGCCACGGTATTGGCACTATGGTTTGTTTTCGCTTATATCAGTTATATAACGATAGAATTCATGCGACTGCACCTGATGAACATAGACTCTCGCACGGCTGCCAGCCGCAACGTGATGGGAAAGAACATCGTGCAGGTTGTAGTCTGGGGCACATGGCTGCTGATAAGCCTCGCCATTCTCCATGTGAGCAACACTTGGCTGGTTGTCGTTTCGGGTGGTCTGTCCACTGGTGTCGGCTTCGCATCCAAGGATATTCTCGAAAACATATACTATGGAATATCGCTAATGGCTGGCCGTATCAACATCGGCGACTGGATAGAGTGTGACGGCACTCGAGGAAAAGTGAGCAGCATAAGCTACACAAGCACTATGATAGAAGCCACCGACGGTTCGGTGATCGCATTCCAGAACTCCCAGCTGTTCACCAAGAACTACAAGAATCTGACCCGCAACCATGGTTACGAGCTTTCTGTAGTAAACTTCGGAGTGGGCTATGGCACTAATGTGGAGAGAATGAAAAAAGTCGTTACCGATGCCATCGAGAAACTTCATATTCCCTATATCGACAAAGAGAAACAGCCAAGCGTACTGTTCAAGGAATTCGGCGACAACAGCATAAACTTCAAATTCGTATGCTGGGTTGACGTAACGAAACAGGTCGTTACAGAGAGCATGATCATGGAGAGCATCTACAACACGCTCAACGAAAACGACATAGAAATGCCATTCCCGAAACGCGATGTTTACATCAAGGAAATGGCAAAGTAAACAGACTATCCAATAAAATTATGACCTCGGAACATATACTCCGGGGTCATTGTTTTATCTGGTAACGGAACATACACAAACCAGATCAGAACTATATACTCAAGTTTCTGATTTAGATAACGCCGAAATGCTCCAGCGCATTCTTCACACCGTCATCATCAACTGAGGTAGTGATATAATCAGCAGCAGCCCTCGCCTCGTCACCGGCATTTCCCATTGCCACACCGATTCCCGCACGCCGCAATATCGACTCATCGTTTCCGCCATCGCCAAAAGCCATGGTTTCCGAAATGTTGAGGTCCAGATATTGCGCCATTGCTTCAAGTCCTTTTCCCTTGTCAGCCTGCTCTGCCGTAATATCCGTAAATGCAGGATTCCAACGTCCCGACACGCAGCCCGGCATCTTTTCCATGATTTCCTTTTCATATTCCGCAGAGAAGAAGGGCGTAAGCTGAAGAATCTGTTCATTCCTCATAATGTCCTTCACATCAATAGCCATATCGATATTCAGAACAGCGAGATCCCTCACGAACACATCATAATACACCTGTTTGGGATTATACACGCCAATTCTCTTCTCACCAACCACGATGCAGGTATAGTCATTCTTTTCGGCATCCGCCATCATGACATCAACATCTGCCATGGGGATTGGATTGCAGCATATCGCCTTGCCATCCACTATGCAGAGTGCTCCATTGGTCGTTATATATCCATCTATGTATTGTTCTATAGCCTTCAGATTCGTAATTATAGGCAACGGTCTGCCCGTAGAGATGAACACTCCTACCCCATTAGCCTTTGCCTGGGCTATGGCATCGACAGTAGACTGTGGTATCTGGTGTGTCTTGAAGCTTACCAGCGTACCGTCTATATCGAAAAACAATGCTTTTACGTTGTCGTTCTTCACTTTAAAACAAATAAAAAAAGCAATCGGCTGCGACAATGAGCGTTTTTTTAATGCTACACTCCGCAACCGATTGATAGTTGATTAAAAATTAGTGTTCAATATTCTTGGCAATCGCACTTGCGCCCAGAACTGCAGCACCGGCGCCGTCGAGTGAGCTGACAAGGAATTTTGCCTTTCCACGGAAAATTCCCAACACGTTCTCTTCATAACCCTTTATCAATGGCTTCATAAGCAAGTCGCCAGCCTTTGTCAGTCCGCCGAAGAACACGAATGCCTCCGGACTGCAGAATGTCATGAAGTCGGCACAAGCCTCGCCGAGCATCTTTCCAGTGAACTCATACACTCTGAGAGAGAGAGCGTCGCCTTTGGCAGCAGCTTTTGAAACATCCAGAGATGTGATCTCCTCTGGATTCATGTCGCGCAACAACGATGGTTCGTTGGATGTTCCCAGAAATTCTCTTGCCGTGCGTGCCACTCCTGTAGCAGAGCAATACGCCTCAAGACATCCCTTTCTGCCACAACCGCAAGTTCTGCCATTCTCTCTGCGCATGATGACGTGACCGAGCTCACCGGCCATACCATCAGAACCATACACCATCTGTCCGTTGATGACGATACCAGCCCCCACTCCCGTGCCAAGGGTAATCATGATGAAGTTCTTCATTCCCTTTGCCACGCCATAAGTCATCTCGCCGAGAGCTGCAGCATTGGCGTCGTTTGTTATAGCCACTGGGACAGACAGCTTGTCGCTGAACATCTTAGCGAAAGGCACAACGCATTCATGCGCCCACGAAATATTTGGGGCGTATGCTATCGTACCGTCGTAGAAGTTGGAGTTTGGCGCTCCGATGCCCATTCCTTCGATTTTGTTTATTCCTCCCACTTTGTCAACGATTGGCATAAGAGCTTCAACTCCGGCGTTCACGAAATCCTCCGCCGTGCTGTATTGCTGTGTTTTTATTGACGTATGCTCCAGGATATTTCCCTGAGCATCAACGATGCCGAAAACGGCATTTGTTCCTCCGAGATCAAGACCTATAGTATAAGGTCTTCTTGTAATCTGTGCTTCCATTTTTAGTTGATGATATTTAGTCTGATAAATTGTTTCTCTTGCAAAGATAATGCAAGGCGAGAGGAGAATGAAATGAAGACATTCATTTCTTATCCCGAGCCGAAGCTTATTTTATGCAAAAATAATGCAAGGCGAGAGGAGAATGAAATGAAGACATTCATTTCTTATCCCGAGCCGAAGCTTATTTTCTGCAAAAATAATGCAAGGCGAGAGGAGAATGAAATGAAGACATTCATTTCTTATCCCGAGCCGAAGCTTATTTTCTGCAAAGATAATTGAATTCGCCATAAACGCCAACCTCTAAAAAAGTTTTTTTCCCAATCAACGCTCTTCAATAATCTAAATCAATGATATACATCATCTTAGCATTCAAATTAACTGTCGTTTGGAAAGTTTATGTTACAAAATTTGTATTTTTCGTGAAAATTGCGGAACTTTGCACCCACTATGCCATTTCCATTTCATATAAACATATTAGATCTACTCCTGAAAGGAGTTGCAATAGGTATTCTTGTATCAGCCCCGATGGGCCCGGTAGGAGTGCTTTGCGTTCAGCGCACACTCAACAAAGGCAGATGGTTCGGTTTCGTGACAGGCATCGGCGCCTGTGTCAGCGATTTCATATACGCCCTTATAACGGGTCTTGGAATGTCTTTCGTCATGGACTTCATCAGCAATTCCCAGTATCGGTACATATTGCAGATTTCTGCAAGTATCATCCTCATGATATTCGGAATCTATTCGTTCAGAAGCAACCCGATGAAGAAAGTTCACGTAAGCAACCGTGGCACCAAGGGCTCTCTCATTCACAACTGCATCACGGCATTCCTCGTCACATTCTCCAATCCTCTCATCATAATGCTCATGATGGGACTCTTCGCCCAGTTTGCATTCATAATCCCCAACCATCCAGTCGAGATGTGTGCCGGATATATCGGCATTATCGGCGGTGCGATGCTGTGGTGGTATGGATTGACATGGCTCGTAGACAAGATCCGTGCGGTTTTCGACACCAACGGCATTCAGATAATAAACAAGGTGGTGGGCAGCATCGTTATAGTGATGTCTATCATCGTCCTCATCGGCACGGTGTTCAACCTTTACACCCTGCCAACGATAAACTATTGACAACATTCAATAACTTGATAAATATATGTTCATATCTCAGGAATTAAGAAAGAAGAGCATAGCTGAATATCTGCTATATATGTGGCAGATAGAAGATATCATAAGGGCATACGGATGCTCGCTGTCGAGGATAAAGCACGAGTATATAGACCGCTTCGACTATACCGAGGAACAGAAAGAGGAAATGACAGACTGGTATGGCAATCTCATCACGATGATGAACACCGAGGGCTGCCGGGAGAAAGGACATCTGCAGATCAACAAAATCGTGATACAGCAGTTGTCCGAACTGAGCAGCACGCTTCTTGCCTCACCAAAATTTCCTTTCTACAACAGCGAGTATTACAGGGTATTGCCCTTCATCGTTGAACTGCGCAAACGTGGCGCCAAGGATGAGGACGAGATAGAGACATGCTTCAATGCCCTATACGGAGTAATGATGCTCCGACTGCAGAAGAAGCCCGTCAGCCCTGACACGGAACATGCCATAAAGGAAATAACGACCTTCATCGGCATGCTCTCCGACTATTACCTTCAGGACAAGAAGGGCGAACTGGAACTGGAATAAGAATTTCTCAGACGGTTTGCACCCTCAACAACATAAGAGGTTCACACATCCTCAACGACTCATCAGCAACAAAAAACAAGCAATCATGAACATATTGGTAACCGGCGCCGGTGGTCAGCTCGGCAACGAAATGCAAATCGTGGCAAAAGGGAGCAAAGACAAATACATCTTCACCGACGTATGCGATGGATACACGCATCTCGACATAACATCAATCGACGACATCAGAAAGATGGTGAGCGACAACGACATCAAATGCATCATAAACTGTGCCGCATGGACAAATGTTGACGCTGCGGAAACCGCTGGCGATATCGTGGAAACGCTAAACGCGACAGCTCCGGAAAATCTCGCCAAGGCAATGAAGGAGGTTGACGGACTGCTGATACATATCAGCACCGACTATGTGTTCGGCGCCGACCCATACAACACTCCTTGCAAGGAGGACCAGAAAGGAACTCCGACCGGTGTCTACGGACTGACCAAGCTGCACGGCGAACAGAAGATCATCGCCACCGGAGTGAAGCATATCATACTGCGCACGGCATGGCTATACTCTGAGTTCGGAAAGAACTTCGTGAAAACGATGCTCAACCTCACCGCCACGAAGCCTCAGTTGAAAGTGGTGTTCGATCAATGCGGCACTCCGACCTACGCCTTAGACCTTGCCAAGCTGATAGGTCATATCATCAACAACAAGTTGTATGAAAACAACTATGGCATCTACCATTTCTCCAACGAGGGAGTATGCAGCTGGTACGACTTCACCATACAGATAGCAAGACTGGCAGGCAACAACGGCTGCGACATTCAGCCATGCCACAGCAGCGAATTCCCAAGTCCGGTGACACGTCCTGCCTACAGCGTGTTCGACAAGACAAAGGTGAAGAACACCTTCGGAATAAAAATCCCATATTGGGTTGACAGTCTCATGGCATGTATGGAAAATATGGGTGCATTGAAAAAAGTAAGATAATATTAACTATATACATTTATAATGCTGGATGAATAATGAAAAGACAATGAAAAATCCCAATATCGTCTTTCATCCATTCATCACTCTTCAACAAAGAATATGGCTAACGAAATAGAAAGAAGGCGAACCTTCGCCATCATATCCCATCCTGACGCCGGTAAGACAACGCTGACGGAGAAATTTCTCCTCTTCGGAGGACAGATACAGGTAGCTGGTGCCGTGAAAAGCAACAAAATCCGCAAGACCGCAACTTCCGACTGGATGGACATCGAGAAGCAGCGTGGTATCTCCGTGTCTACCTCCGTTATGGAGTTTGACTACAAAGACTACAAGGTGAACATCCTCGACACCCCTGGTCACCAGGACTTTGCCGAGGACACTTACCGCACATTGACTGCCGTTGACTCCGCAATCATCGTAGTGGACAGCGCCAAGGGTGTGGAGACGCAGACGAGAAAACTCATGAGCGTCTGCCGTATGCGCAATACACCGGTGATAATCTTCATCAACAAGATGGACCGCGAGGGACGCGACCCATTCGACCTTCTCGACGAACTGGAAGATGAACTGGAAATAAAGGTGCGCCCTCTGTCATGGCCTATCAACCAGGGTGTGAAGTTCAAAGGTGTCTATAATATCTACGAGAACAAGCTCGATCTTTTCACGCCTGACAAACAGCGCGTTACGGAGAAAGTGGAGGTTGACATCAACAGCGAAGAGCTCGACAAGCATGTCGGCGAACAGGACGCCGGGAAACTGCGCGAAGACCTGGAACTGGTGGAGGGTGTCTACCCTGAGTTCAACGTGGAGGACTATCGTAAGGGCATGGTAGCCCCGGTATTCTTCGGATCGGCCCTTAACAACTTCGGTGTTCAGGAACTGCTCAACTGCTTCGTGGAGATTGCTCCAAGTCCACGCCCCACAAAAGCTGTGGAGAGAATAGTAGAGCCGGAAGAGAAGAAGTTCACCGGTTTCATCTTCAAGATAACGGCAAACATCGACCCTAACCACCGCTCCTGCATCGCATTCTGCAAGGTGTGCAGCGGAAAGTTCGAACGCAACAAACCTTATCTCCACGTGAGAATGGGCAAGACGGTACGTTTCTCCTCCCCCACCCAATTCATGGCTCAGCGCAAGAGCACCATCGAGGAGGCTTATCCTGGCGACATCGTCGGACTGCCAGACAACGGCATATTCAAGATTGGCGACACGCTGACGGATGGCGAACAGCTGCATTTCCGCGGTCTTCCTTCATTCTCTCCTGAGATGTTCAAATACATCGAGAACGACGACCCTATGAAGAGCAAACAGCTCAACAAGGGTATCGACCAGCTTATGGACGAGGGTGTGGCACAGATGTTCATAAACCAGTTCAATGGCCGCAAGATCATCGGTACTGTCGGTCAGCTGCAGTTTGAGGTGATACAATATCGTCTGGAGAACGAATACAACGCCAAATGCCGTTGGGAACCGGTACACCTGTATAAGGCATGCTGGATAGAGAGCGACGACGAGGAAGAACTGGAGAACTTCAAAAAGCGCAAATATCAGTATATGGCGAAAGACAAGGATGGCCGCGATGTCTTCCTTGCCGACTCCGGCTATGTGTTGTCTATGGCACAGGAGGACTTCAAGAATATCAAGTTCCACTTCACGAGCGAATTCTAATCATCCCCCATCGGTCATTAGAGCCTACTTGGAATGACCGATTTGGACTTGACAGATATCTCTGCAAATGCCACTGAAAGACATTTGACGGAAACAATAAAAGCAAAGCGACAAGCAATGGGAATCAATCCACATGCTTGCCGCTTTGTCTTTTTTATTTATCTATCCTATTATGTTTCTTTGAGACAACCATCTGGTGGAACATCAGGGCAATCAGCATCAACCCTGCCTCATCTGCTGCAACAGCTCCTTCTGCCGCTCCGTGAGATTCGTAGGCAACTTCACGTTATAGGTGATTATCATGTCGCCTATCGTTCCGTCGCCACGGTCATAGCCCTTGCCACGCAAACGCACCTTGGTACCGTTCTGGGTCTCCGGTTTTACCTTCAGCTTTATCTTCGAACCGTTGCCGAGCTGCAGCATCACCTCTCCGCCGAGCAATGCGGTATAAAGGTCGATGTTCACCGTTGCCTGCATCTCTCCCGAGTTCTGGCGCATCCTGCTGCCTCTGCCGCCGCCCATTCCGCCACCACCTCCGAAGAGGTTCTGGAAGAAACTGGAGAAGCCGCCCGTACCGGAACCGAAACCTGAGAAATCGAAACCGCTGAATGGTACATCCTCGCCATCATAGAAACCACCACCGGCTCCTCCTCGTCCGGCGCCCCGTCCGAAGGCTTCCGCCTCCTTCCAGTGCTCACCGTACTGGTCGTATTTCCTTCGTTTCTCCGGATCGTTTATCACCTCGTATGCCTCGTTCAGCGCCTGGAACTTTGCCTTTGCCTTGGGGTCATTAGGGTGAAGGTCGGGATGAAACTGCTTGGCTCTCTTCAGATAAGCCTTCTTCACATCCTTCTGCGGTATGGTCTTGTCCACACCAAGTATCTTGTAATAATCAATAAATGCCATATTGTCAACTCCTTTCCTCTAAATTAATCTTTTATAAGTCATCAGCAAATTTCGTGCCGAAGCAAAACCGCACATATCCTGGATTCATTTTCCTGCCCGGAAGTGTCAAAGTATCATTTTGGGGTATCGAAATGGGTGTAACTGTCTCGTTATCAACATATTGAGAGAATGCTACTTTTCTGTTTTCCTTACAGAAAAGTAGCATAAAAGTATCACAAACGGGTATGAAGTATCATCATCGGGGCGAAATCACGTTCTTTTTCTCACCAGATACTTCATTCCTGAAGCAAAACGCTTGCGACGGATATCTGCCATGTTGGCGAGGCGTCTGCCGAATCCCATCAGCGAATTCACCTTCAGCGACGAACCTACGGTCTTCTTCAGGAAATCGAAGATCTCTGCTGCCGTAAGCCACTCGCCTTCATTCTCGTCGTCAACAATCTCATAATAGATGTTGAAATACTGGTCGGTGGGCGACATGACCTCGAACTCACAGTTGCTATGCATGATGAGGCGCACCTGTTCGGAATCGAAATAACTCTTCTCGCCATCCCTCAATGCCGCCAACGCCTGGGCATAGAGCTGGCGGTAGTTGGGGCGAACGCTCACATCTATGGGCCCGGTGAGTTCTATTCCGATAAAGCGTCTGTTGCCCGACGGGTCGGCAAGGATATCCGTGAGATTGCTCGTGGCTATAAACGAGGCGAGGCGCGGAAACTCCTCCACATGACTGCCATAGGGACGCTTTATCTTCAGCGTAGGCAACTGTATGAGGTTCTTCAGGAACCCCTGCTGCACAGTGGGTGAAATCTGATTGAACTCGTCGAGATTGACAAGCAGAAACTGCGACATTGCCTGATACACCTGACGTTTCTCAGAGAGTATGAGGTTGTCGTTGTAGCCCCACTGAAGTTCCGGCGGCAGAAGGCGGCGGCAGAAGGTGCTCTTGTTGTATCCCTGCCGGGAAATCAACAGCGGCGCCACGGAGTTGCCATACTGGCGGAAGGTGGTGCCCTGCCACTGGCTCACCATAGCGAGAAACCAAGTGTAGAACCAGTCTTCCCAATGCGGATTGGATGTAGGTACGGTGCGTGCCAGCTCACGGATATGGTCTTTGCCGTCCCACTTGCCGTTACACTCCTGCAGGAAGTCGCTTATCGGGTCATAATTCTGTATATAGTCCGACTCCAGAAAATTACGCACATCCTTGATGCTGACACGGATATCCGCCAACTGCACTTCGAGAGTCATACGCTTCTGCACCCTCGGCTCCACCGGCATATAGCCATACCATGGCTTTTCCTTTGACTGGTATTCCACGTATTTCATCACCACATTATAGCGGAAATCATAACGGCTACGCAGCAGCCTCATCATCCTAACGATATTCACTCGCACGCCATTGTCTTCTTTCTGCGCTTCCTCATTGTCGTCCGCCCAGGGTTCATCTTCAATATCGCCCAACGAAACGGGCGACGACATGGGCTGCACTCCGCTACTGTCGTCGATACGCAATGCCACAGCATCGGGATTGTAGTATGGCTCTGCATCCACGGTCATAAGGAAACTGTCGAAGAGAGACGGTTCGCCGCCGCGCAACGGCACGTTCACCACTGCCCTGTATATCGGCAGTATGCGTTGGTGGGCAATACGATACTGGCGGTCTGCCTCTTCTTCTACAGAAGGCAACGTGCCGTCTGCCCCAGCATATCTCACCAGCACCACCACGCTCATGCCATCGGCTCCCTGAAAGGCTGCCATAGTGGACGGGACGAAAGCTACGGCACGCTTCACTTTCTCTATAGCATCGCGGTCTGTGACATCTCCAAACTGCAAGGTGATTATCCCGTTGCAGCATTTCATCACCATATTGTCATTGTCATCCCGCTTCAGTTCCGCTCCGGGATATACATGTCTCCACTGTGGCATATCGTCGTAATTATGAATTTTGCGGTCTCTATATGGCGCCACCTCTCTGAAGCGCATCACCGTACGACGGGAATCATCGGTTGTCATGCGTGACAGCAAGCGGTCTATCGAACAGTGGCTCATCACCATCTTGTTTTTATTATCCGTATGTCGAATTGTTATCTTCATAGTATTTTTCAAAAATTTGTTTTTACTTGAGTAATTCGGGTTTAAGCATCCTGAATTTCCCCCACGGCGTGGGGAACGATTCCCCCCAATGTGGGGTTTCATTCCCCACGGTGTGGGGGAAATCCGGAATCATCTGTTATGGAAATCTATCTCTGTGGAATAATTGTCAAAGTCCACGTTTTCGTATCCATATTCAGCAAAGAGCTTCTTGATATGCGCCTGCTGGTTGGGATTGAGTTTGAGCTGACCGAGCTTATAGCGGTAATACTGGCTGTCGCTGCCGAGATATTCCTTCATCGTCTCGCGCAGGGACTGGGCATCACGCACCTTGACATCGATGAAGAGCGAATCGAAGCCCCATGCCATTTTCACCACACGCAAAGGAACGAACCACTTGCACTCTCCATCAGCCAAAACGTCAGGAAACATAGCATAGTCCAGCCTGATTGCCCGGTTCTTGCATTTGGTACACTGATAACGGAGACACTCCGTCTTCTTCTCACACTGCTCCAGGAAGCAATAAACGATTCCCTTTGGAGTCTTGCCTTCTTTAAAGGCTTGTTCAAGAATCTTGATGTTTTTCATGGTTGAAATAATTAATGAATTAATGACGCAAGTTTTCAACTTGCAAAATCTGTATTAAAAATAAAAACGGTCATTAAACCGTGAATATCCTGTATCTATATCTTATCGCATTAGCACTGCAAATATACGAAATAATTTCCATACAATGACACTTTTGTGATACTTTTATGATACTTTTCTGTAAATTATTCAGAAAAGTATCATTTTCATATAATCCTTGTGTTCAAGGACTTATGCAAGCTGATGCCCCCGGAATGATACTTTGACACTTTTGGCTGAAGAAACTTATACGTGTGCGCGAGAGAAAACCATACGGAAGGAAGACAACATTATCCTGATTCTGTTCGCCACAAAAAGCAAGTCAATTGCACAATTTTGTCTCATTTACGCAGAAAAAGAACAACCCTGCAGTTGTGTTTTCTCGTAAAAATCAGTTATCTTTGTAAGCGAAATGGCAATAGCCATAATTACGATAAAAAAATAAGATATGCCAGTACAAAGTGAAGCTGCCCTCGAAAACGGACTTATAGATACTCTTCAAAAGATGAACTACGAGTATGTTCATATTGAAGAGGAGAAGAACCTGTCTGCCAATTTCAAGAAACAGTTGGAGAAACACAACAAGAAGAAGTTGGAAGAATTGGGTCGTACCGAATTTACAGAGTCTGAGTTTGAAAAGATACTAATCTATCTTGAAGGTGGCACTCGCTTTGAAAAGGCAAAGAAACTGCGAGACCTCTTTCCGCTTGAACTGGAAAGCGGTGAACGCCTATGGGTGGAGTTCTTGAACCGCACTCACTGGTGTCAGAACGAGTTTCAAGTTTCCAATCAAATCACGGTTGAGGGCAGAAAGAAATGCCGTTACGATGTGACGATACTTATCAACGGATTGCCATTGGTTCAGATAGAACTGAAGCGTAGAGGCGTAGAGTTGAAACAGGCATATAATCAGATACAACGCTATCACAAGACTTCTTTCCATGGGCTGTTTGATTACATCCAACTGTTTGTCATATCCAATGGTGTAAACACCCGCTATTTTGCAAATAATCCGAATAGCGGATATAAGTTCACATTCAACTGGACGGATGCCGCCAATGTGCCTTTCAACGACTTGGAGAAATTTGCCACAGTGTTCTTCGACAAGTGCACGTTGGGCAAGATTATAGGCAAGTACATAGTATTGCATGAGGGCGACAAATGCCTGATGGTGCTTCGCCCTTATCAGTTCTATGCAGTGGAGAAGATTCTCGACCGTGTGGAAAACTCTAACGATAATGGTTATATCTGGCACACAACTGGTGCAGGCAAAACCTTGACATCATTCAAGGCAGCCCAACTTGTATCAGAGTTGGACGATGTGGATAAGGTGATGTTTGTGGTTGACCGCCACGACCTCGACACGCAGACCCAAGCCGAATACGAGGCTTTTGAGCCTGGTGCCGTTGACAGTACCGACAACACAGACGAATTGGTGAAGCGTTTGCACAGTAATTCAAAGATTATCATAACAACCATACAGAAACTCAATGCCGCTGTCAGCAAGCAGTGGTATAGCAGTCGTATAGAAGAAATACGTCATTCTCGCATAGTGATGATCTTCGATGAGTGTCATCGAAGCCATTTCGGAGATTGCCACAAGAACATCGTAAAGTTCTTCGACAACACGCAGATATTCGGTTTTACTGGTACTCCTATATTTGTTGAGAATGCGGTGGACGGACATACCACAAAGGAAATCTTCGGCAACTGTCTTCACAAATATTTGATAAAGGATGCCATTGCCGATGAAAATGTGCTGGGTTTCCTTGTGGAGTATTACCACGGAAATGAGGATGTGGAATATGCCGACCAAGACCGCATGACGGAGATAGCTAAATTTATCCTTAATAATTTCAATAAGTCAACATTCGACGGAGAGTTTGACGCATTGTTTGCCGTGCAGTCAGTGCCGATGCTAATCCGTTACTACAAGATATTCAAGAGCCTCAATCCAAAGATTAGGATTGGAGCAGTCTTCACATACGCTGCCAATAGTAGTCAAGACGATGAGCAGACCGGTATGAACACTGGCGGTTTTGCAAGCGAAAGTACAGGCGAGGCTGATGAACTGCAAGCCATCATGGATGACTATAACAATATGTATGGCACAAGTTTTACAACCGAGAACTTCCGTGCGTATTATGATGACATCAACCTACGCATGAAGAAAAAGAAGGCAGACATGAAGCCTCTTGACCTTTGCTTGGTTGTCGGTATGTTCCTTACTGGCTTTGACAGCAAGAAACTCAACACTCTCTATGTTGACAAAAACATGGAGTATCATGGTTTGTTGCAGGCGTTCAGCCGTACCAACCGTGTGTTGAACGAGAAGAAGCGTTTCGGTAAGGTGGTATGTTTTCGCGACCTGAAAAGCAAAGTGGACGAAGCCATCAAACTTTTCAGCAATAGCAATAATCTTGAAGATATTGTGCGCCCACCATTTGATGATGTCAAAACCCACTATCAAGAATTGACAAAGGACTTCTTGAAACATTATCCAGCCCCTCACTATGTGGACTATTTGCAGAGCGAGAACGACAAGAAGCAGTTTATCCTCGCTTTCCGAGACATCATCAAGAAGCATGCAGAAATACAGGTATATGACGAGTTTGAGGAGGATGCTCCCGAACTCGGAATGACCGAACAGCAGTTTATGGACTTCCGCAGCAAGTATCTTGATATATACGACACCTTTGCAGCGAAACCGACAGAACAGCCAAGCGGTTATAAAGTTCAAGATGACGAATCTGGTATGGTTGCCGAGCCTGACCCGAGTAAGAATGACACTACAGGGCTGGGAGACATCGATTTCTGCTTGGAACTCCTGCATAGTGATATTATCAATGTTGCCTATATATTGGAGTTGATTGCAGACCTTAATCCATACAGTGAGGATTATACCGAGAAGCGCCAACACATCATCGACACCATGATAAAGGATGCCGAACTTCGCAGTAAGGCAAAACTCATTGAGGGATTTATCCAGAAGAATGTGGATGATGACCGTGACAACTTTATGGCTCGCAAACAAAAGGCTGATGGTAC
>NZ_NALQ01000008.1:0-40259 GCF_008680225.1 Prevotella sp. LMAG:51
GAAACTGACAACCCACATCACACCGATTATCGCTCCGTCGATTCGGGCAAAGGCGGTAAACTGCCGGTATTCGTCGTTAGAAGACTTGTTGATATCCATATTCTTTGTTCTTTCTTTATTCTTTCGTTGTTATTTCGATGCAAAAGTACTTATTTTATATGGTATAACGAGTATAGGCAGACTTTTTTTTGAAATTTCGAAGGAAAAAGTTTGTGGAAAAGATAAAAAGCATTACCTTTGCACCCGCAAAAGTGAACAAGACGGGTAAGTCTTGTACGGTCAGCTCCCTTCGAATCCTCCAGGACGGGAACGTAGCAAAGGTAGTTGGTTGTAGCGACGCGATACAAGTAGCTTGCCCACCCGCCTCTTTAGCTCAGTTGGCCAGAGCACGTGATTTGTAATCTCGGGGTCGTTGGTTCGAATCCGACAAGAGGCTCCACAAATGGGAAATGAAAAGATGAAGGGAAATGAGAGATGATATCCTGGTTTCAGGAAGCATCTCTCTTTTTTTGTTTATATAATGTTTATACACCCCAAACACTTGTGATATTCTACATCTACTGTCAGGCAACGGTTCGTCCCAAATGGGGATTGGCGGATTATGGGTCAGCGGATTTTTCCGGCTGGCATCACCATAAGTTAGGAATAAAGTTTTGTGGTTAGTGCTGCATAGCGAAACGGATGGCGGATATCACTAAAAAAAATGACATAAAAAAAGCCCTGCTGCTTGCGCAAACAGGACCAATGAAAGGAGGAGTGGTACCACCAGGAATCGAACCGGGGACACAAGGATTTTCAGTCCTTTGCTCTACCAACTGAGCTATGGCACCATCATAAATTTATTAATGCAAACAACGCATAAGCGTGATTTGTGGTTGCAAAGGTACACAAAAAGTTTTAACCTGCAAACTTTTCCTTCATTTTTTATCAAAAAAAACTGATTAATCGAGAGAAAACAAGAATTCATTTTCTTTTCCTAACGTGATTTTTCAGAAGAAAACAAAGATAACCTTCTGTATGTATTTCCGATTGGACAAGTCCGCTGATTTTTAGAAGAAAGTCAGACGACTTACCCAATTAACAATATGAATATATGCATTTATCCATTTTTGTCTGAAATCAGAGGACAAACCACCAGACAGGTAAGTGAATCCGTCGTCAAGAAAACAACAACCCTGTCAAAGCCAGACGGAAACGAAGTCATATAGCAACCACAAGACCATCACAACTGTTAAAAAAAGATAGAGCAGCGAGAAATGTCACCCATTTTGTTGTGTCATTTAGAAACAAAGGGTATCTTTGTATTAATAAATAAGTATCTTAAACCGAAATCAGAAGAAGGACAACATACAGTATGGAAGAAAAAGAAATTGAGAAGACGAAAAGAGTGAACCCATTCCTCGAACAATACAAGACACCGCACGAAACGGTGCCATTCGACAAGATAAAGCTCGAGGACTACGAGGAGGCATTCCTCGAAGGCATCAGGCGCGACGACGAACAGATAGAAAAGACTATCAACAATCCCGCAGAACCAACTTTCGACAACACGATAATCAACGTTGACGACGATAAGGACGGATACTACGACTTGCTGTCGAGGGTTTCCACGGTGTTCTTCAACCTGCTCAGTGCGGAGACCAACGACGAGATGGACGCCCTGGCACAGAAGATGCAGCCGATACTGACGAAACACGCCAACGACGTGAGACTCAACAAGAAACTCTTCGAGAGGATAAAGGCGGTACACGACAACCACCGCGAACTGACTCCTGAGGAACAGAGACTGCTCGACAACTGCTACGACGGATTCGTGAGAAGCGGTGCGCTGCTCGACGACGAGGGAAAGGAGAAACTGAGAAAACTTACCGAGGAGGCAAGCATGCTGTCGTTGCAGTTCTCGCAGAATCTGCTGAAAGAGACAAAGGCATACACCCTGCATATCACCGATGAGAAAGATCTCGACGGACTGCCCGACACGGCGAAGGAGGCGGCTGCCATGACTGCAAAGGAACAGAAGAAGGAGGGATGGATATTCACACTCGACTATCCCAGCTACAGTCCGTTCATGACATATTCCACACGCCGCGAACTGAGACGCGAGATGTATATGCAGCGCAACACGATGTGTACGCACGACAACGGGGAGAACAACCTGGAGATATGCAAGAGAATCGTTAACCTCAGAAGGGAGATAGCACAGCTGCTGGGATATGAGACGTATGCCGAATATGTATTGAAAAACCGTATGGCAAGCAATACGCAGAACGTGTACAAGCTGCTCGACGACCTCATCGACGCCTATATGCCTACGGCAAAGCTGGAGGTGGCCGACATCGAGAAGAAGGCGAAGAGCATGGAGGGCGACGACTTCAAACTGGAGCCTTGGGACTTCAGCTTCTATTCCCACAAACTGCAACTCGAAAAGTTCAACCTCGACGCCGAGATGCTGCGCCCGTATTTCGAACTGAGCCGCGTGATAGACGGAGTGTTCGGACTGGCAAACAGACTATACGGCATAACATTCAAGGAGAACAAGGACATCCCCGTCTATCATCCCGACGTGAAGGCATACGAGGTGTTCGACAAGGACGGTTCGTATCTCGCCGTGTTCTATGCCGACTTCCATCCTCGCAAGGGAAAGCAGGGCGGAGCATGGATGACGGAATATCAGGGACAATGGATTGACAAGAAGGGGGAGAACGTGAGACCACACGTTAGCGTGGTGATGAACTTCACGAAACCTACTGCCGAGAAGCCGGCGCTGCTGACACTGGGCGAGGTGGAGACTTTCCTCCACGAATTCGGACACAGTCTCCACGGCATGTTCGCAAACACCAGATTCGAAAGCCTTTCCGGAACCAACGTGTGGTGGGACTTCGTGGAACTGCCGTCGCAGTTCATGGAGAACTACGGCGCCGAGAAGGAGTTCCTGCGCACCTTCGCCTTCCACTACAAGACCGGCGAACCGCTGCCCGACGAACTGATAGAGCGGATCAGGAAGAGCCGCAACTTCATGGTGGCATACGGCTGCATGAGGCAGGTGAGCTTCGGACTGCTCGACATGGCGTACTATACAAAGAAGGATGCCTTCACCGACGACATCATACCGTTTGAGAAGAAGGCATGGCAGAAAGCGATGGTGCTGGAACAGCTGAAAGACACGTGCATGACGGTGCAGTTCAGCCACATCATGGCTGGAGGATATGCCGCCGGATACTACAGCTACAAATGGGCTGAGGTGCTCGATGCCGACGCCTTCAGCGTGTTCAAGAAGAACGGCATCTTCAACAGGGAAACGGCACAGAGCTTCCGCGATAACATCCTGTCGAAGGGCGGCACGGAGCATCCGATGACACTATACAAGAGATTCCGCGGATGTGAACCTACCATCGACGCACTGCTTGAGAGAAACGGAATAAAGAAAGCTTCGGCAGAGGAGAACCGCCAGACTCAACAATAACGACAAACACTTTCAAGAATCATGGACGACAAAGAGAAACAGCTCAGGCTTGACCTCAAATACTTGCGCATGGCAGGTATATGGTCGGAGAACAGCTACTGCGAGAGAAGAAAGGTGGGATGCCTTGTCGTGAAAGACAAAATGATAATCAGCGACGGCTACAACGGCACGCCAAGCGGATTCGAGAACGTGTGTGAGGACGAGAACAACGTGACTCACCCCTACGTGCTCCATGCCGAGGCAAACGCCATAACGAAACTCGCCCGAAGCTCCAACAACAGCGACGGAGCGACGCTCTACGTCACCGACGCTCCATGCATAGAATGCTCCAAACTGATAATACAGGCCGGCATCAAACGTGTCGTCTATGCCAGGGAATACAGGCTCAGCGAGGGCATCGACCTTCTGAAAAGGGCTAAAATCAATGTGATACATCTTAATCCAGACGAATATGAGACAAAATAGACCCAACCGACTGACGCCGATGCTTATGGCAATCTGCGTGATAGTGGGTGTGGTGATCGGCACTTTCTATGCCAACCATTTCTCGGGCAACAGACTGAATATCATAAACTCGGGAAGCAACAGACTGAACAACCTGCTGCATATCATCGACGATCAATATGTTGACGACGTGAACATCGACTCGCTCGTTGATATGGCGATACCGCAGATACTTTCTGACCTCGACCCTCACTCGGTTTATATCAGCGCCGAAGACGTGCAGAGAACGCAGGACGACCTCAAGGGCTCGTTCTCGGGAATCGGTGTGGAATTCGTTATCCGACAAGACACCATCCACGTGCAGAACGTGGTGAAGAACGGTCCGGCACAGCAGGCCGGCGTGTTGGCCGGCGACAAGATAGTGAGCGTGGACGGAAAGCCTTTCGTTGGAAAGGTGGTGACCAACGAAGAGGCGATGCGCCGACTGAAGGGACAAAAGGGCACTAAGGTGAAAATCGGAGTGATGAGGTATGGATCGAAAGCCGTGAAATACTTCACCATAACGCGTGCCAACATTCCTCAGAAGAGCATCTCAGCGGTGTATATGCTCGATGAGAATACGGGATATATCAAGATAAAGAACTTCGGTGAGAACACTTACGCCGAACTGCTCGTGGCTCTGGCGGAACTGTCGCAGGAGGGATTCGCAAACCTCGTGATAGACCTGCGCGACAACACGGGCGGATATCTCGAATCGGCTGTGCAGATGATAAACGAGTTCCTGCCCAAGAACAAGCTCATTGTATATACCGAAGGAAGGAAATCGCCAAGACAGGAGTTCCGCAGCGACGGCAGCGGCAGCTATCAGAGCATACCGCTCGTAGTGCTCATCAACGAGGCGTCGGCATCGGCTTCTGAAATCTTTGCCGGAGCTATACAGGACAACGACCGCGGAACGATAATCGGACGCCGCTCGTTCGGAAAGGGACTGGTGCAGAAACAGATGGAATTCCCCGACGGCAGCATTATCCGTCTGACCACCGCCCGCTACTACACCCCATCGGGACGCTGCATCCAGAAGCCTTATACGGCTGGCGACAATGTTGACTACGAAGAGGACCTGCTGGCGAGATACCAGCACGGCGAATTCTTCTCACAAGACAGCATCAAGCACACGGGACCTGCCTACCACACCGGCATCGGCAGGACGGTGTATGGCGGTGGCGGCATCACGCCTGACATCTTCGTGCCTGAAGATACTATCGGCATGACGTCATACCTGAAAGAGGCGAGCATGAGCGGACTCATCCTGCAATTTGCCTTCGTATATACCGACGACAACCGCATCAAGCTGAACTCGTATAAGGAGATGATGGAACTGGCTGACTATCTGAAGAAACAGAACCTCGTGGACAAGTTCGCCACATTCGCCAACAAGAACGGACTCCAGAGGCGCAACCTGATGATAAAGAAGTCGCACAGACTGCTCGACCGCTATATCAACAGCCGCATCATATACAACATCCTCGACGAGAAGGCATGGACGCAGTATATCAACGGCGACGACAAGGTGATAGACGCTGCCCTCAACGTGTTCAAGAACAATGCGGCGTTCCCCAAGAAACCTCAGCCTGCTCCTAAAGCTGCCACAAAGAAGGCAGCAGCAAAGGGAAAGAAGCTGCATAATGGCAAATGAGGCGAAACGGGATGACGACCTGAACCCGACCATAATAATCTGACAAAGAAAAACCAACGATAATGCTTACAAAGACAGAATTGAGAAAGGCTGTCAGACAGCTGAAGAAGCAACATACGCAAGAGGAACTCAAGGCGCTTTCTACCGTAATCACGGGAAAGCTCCTTGAGCTTCCATGCATCAAGGAGGCAACAACGGTGATGCTCTATTGTTCTCTGCCCGACGAGGTGTATACCATGGATATGATACACAGGCTGCACGGCGAGGGAAAGAAAATCGTGTTGCCAAAGGTGATCAGCGACTGCGAGATGGAACTGAGGGAATACGATGGCGACGCTGACCTGGAGGTGGGTAGCTTCGGCATCATGGAACCGTGCGGAAAACTCTTCACTGACTATGAAGACATCGACGTGGCGGTGATTCCGGGAATGGCTTTCGACAAGGACGGCAACCGCCTCGGCAGAGGAAAGGGATATTACGACCGCTTTCTGAACGCTGCCGGAAAGAGGGGCGTCAATGAAAAGTGTGAAAGCGGAAAAGGCGTCAATGAAAAGCGTGAAAACAGGAAGGGGAATACATATAAAATAGGTATATGTTTCCCGTTCCAGTTCGTAGATGCAGTGCCTGCCGACGAACATGACAACAGGATGGACATGGTGGTCTGCGGTCAATAAAACTTTATATCAGTTATTATCATGCTGCCCACCTCACCATTGAGACGGGTGATGAGCCGCTGCTTCATCATGGAGAGATCTTGACGAAGGGCGGGATTCTTTATCTTCACCATCAGGGTCTGGTTCTTAATGAACTTCTCTCCGGTGTATGCCACCACGCCCGGCCCCACGACCCTATCCCATGCGTTTACAAGACGATGCTGGAGGAGCGGCGTCTCAAGGCCGTTGCGTCTCAAACAGAGATTGAGCACATCGGCAAGATTCTGTACATCACGTCTGAACATATATTTTTCTCCTTTCCTTTTTTGATTCTTAATCCAATCCCTACAAACAGCCATCCGGCTGTGTGTGTAGGTCTATACTATCTTTCCCCCCTCCACATTGAATATCCTGTAACTGGAGTCGCTCGCTTCGAGAATAGAGTCGAGATGGTCGCGGTTGGTGTCGGTGATGAATATCTGTCCGAACGCCTCACCTGAAACGAGCCTTACTATCTGTTCCACGCGCATGGCGTCGAGCTTGTCGAACACATCATCGAGGAGAAGTATCGGACAGGTCTTCGACACTGTGGCGGAGAGATAGTTGAACTGTGCCAGTTTCAGCGCCACCACGAAGGTCTTGTTCTGCCCCTGACTGCCCTCGCGCTTCATCGGGAAGCCATCGAGAAGCATCTCCAGGTCATCCCGGTGTACGCCATGCAGGGAATATCCCACGGCACGGTCTTTCATTCTGTCGCGACGGATAACATCGAGCAGCGGACCGCGCTGACAGTGCGACACATAGTTGAGACTCACCTTCTCCTTGCCGCCGGAAATTCGTGTATGGTAATCCTGAAACTTTGGCAGCAGCTCGCTGACGAAGGCCTTTCGCTTCTCGTATATCAGTTCGCCCTCCTTTGCCATCTGTTCCTCCCAGATGTCGAGCAGTGCGCCGTCAGGTTCTTCTTCCATCTTCAGAAGGGAGTTGCGCTGCTGCAATGCCTTGTTATATCTCGACAGCGCCTGCAGATAAGTGGCGTCGGTCTGCGATATCACCACGTCCATCAAGCGCCTCCGCTCGTCGCTCGCTCCCTCTATGAGATATGTGTCTGAGGGGGATATCATAATCAGCGGAATGAGTCCGATATGTTCCGACAGGCGCTTGTAGTCTTTCTTGTTGCGGCGGAAGCGTTTCTTCACTCCGCGCTTCATGCCGGTATAGATATCCAGTTCGTCGCCATCCTCGTTTTCATACACTCCCTCGATGACACAGAAATCCGAGTCGTGGTTGATCACCGTGGAGTCTACGGAACTGGTGGCACTGCGGCAGAAAGAAAGATAATACACGGCATCGAGGAAATTCGTCTTGCCCTCTCCGTTTGAACCGATGAAGCAGTTGATGCCCGGCGAGAGCTGGAGCGATGATTCCTTTATGTTCTTATAGCCGAGAATATTGATGTTCTTTAGATACATGACTTTCTTTCCGGAGTATTTTCTGATTATCAAATTTATTGTCTCACAATCTTTTGCCGTCGTGCCCGCTGCCTCTCGCTCGGTCTCCACTTACCTCTGCCAACAGGGCTGGCATGGCGAAAATGATTGTTTTATCACTGCAAAGTTAAAGGTTTATGAGTCAAGAAAGAAAAAAAACAATCATAAATTTCAATATATGAGAATATTTACGTAATTTTGCCACGCTTTATAAATTTAGGAATAATAAACAAAATCATAAAATGGCAATATCAGTTGAAAAAAAGGGCGCTGAGAACAATGACAACGCTCTGAACAAGAAAGAGGCTGCCCTCATCAAGAACAGGAAGGCTCTCATCTACGGTGTGTTAGCAATCATCATCATCATCGCTGGCTATCTGGCTTACAAGACTTACTATGCTGAGCCAAGAGAGGACGAGGCAAGCACTGCAATCGCCAAGGGTCAGGATTACTTCGCAAACCAGCAGTTTGACAAGGCTTTCAATGGCGACGGTGCAGGATTCAAGGGTTTCAAGGCCATCACTTCTGACTATAGCGGAACTAAGGCTGGCAATCTGGCTAACCTCTATGCCGGACTCTGCTGCGCGAACCTCGACAAATGGAAAGAGGCTGCCAGCTATCTGGAGAACTATTCTTCTGCCGACGACATGATGATCAGCCCTGCTGCAGTGGCTGCCCTGGGTGACGCTTATGCTCACCTGAACCAGCTCGACAAGGCTGTGGAGTCTTTCAAAAAGGCTGCCAAGATGGCTGACGACGAGGCTGAGGACAACACCAACAACAGTCTCTCTCCTACTTTCCTCATCAAGGCTGGCGAAATCCTTGAGAGCCAGAACAAGAAGGACGAGGCTCTGCAGATCTATCAGGACATAAAGAAGAAGTATGTCAACTCTGCCGCTTATCAGCAGATAGACAAATATATCGAAAGAGCTACAACAAAATAATGGCAACAGCATTACACAACTTGTCTGACTACGAGTTTGACAAGATACCCGACGCGAGCAATATGTGCTTCGGCATCGTAGTGGCAGAGTGGAACCCTGAGATTACGGGCGCACTGCTCAACGGATGTATGAGCACGCTTGAGAAGCATGGCGCTCTGCCTGAAAACATACACGTGAAGACGGTGCCGGGAAGTTTCGAACTTATCTATGGTGCCCACCAGATGACTCTCAACGGCGGATACGACGCCATCATCATCCTGGGAAGCGTGATAAAGGGTGAGACTCCACACTTCGACTACATCTGTCAGGGCGTGACCTACGGTATCGCAAGACTCAACGCCAAGAGCGAGATTCCTGTAATCTACGGATTGCTCACCACACTCGACATGCAGCAGGCGCTCGACAGATGCGGAGGCAAATACGGCAACAAGGGTGACGAATGTGCAATCGACGCCATCAAAATGGCGAAGTTCTAAACAATGCGCTATTGAACGCAATTTTAAATCAGTAATAAAATCATCTATAATCGGGGCGGGCTGCATCAGGTCCGCCCTTATTTATTCACAAGTTGACAAGTTGACAAGTTAACGAGTTGACGAGGAGATTAGTACACTGTTTACCAACTAAAAATCCTATCAAGCGAGAGAAATGGGAATGTATTCACATTTCAGAGCGTGAGGATTTTATCAAAAAAAAATGCTATTATGAAATTGATATCATGGAACGTCAACGGACTGAGAGCCTGCGTGGGAAAAGGATTCAGCGAGATATTCAAAGAACTCGACGCTGACTTCTTCTGCCTACAGGAAACGAAGATGCAGGAGGGACAACTCGACATCTGCTTCGAGGGTTACAAGTCGTATTGGAACTATGCCGAAAAGAAGGGATACTCCGGTACGGCGATATTCACCAGACACGAACCGCTGAACGTGTCGTACGGCATAGGAGTGGAGGAACACGACCACGAGGGAAGAGTGATTACGCTGGAGATGCCGGATTTCTTTCTTGTCACCGTTTACGTGCCAAACTCACAGAATGAGCTGCGCCGACTGGACTACCGTATGACATGGGAGGATGACTTTCTGGCTTATATCAAGAAACTGGACGAAAAGAAGCCGGTGATTTTCTGTGGCGACCTGAACGTGGCTCACGAGGAGATTGACTTGAAGAACCCCAAGACAAACCGCCGCAATGCGGGATTCACCGACGAGGAGCGCAACAAGATGACGACGCTGCTCAACAGTGGATTCACCGACACCTTCCGTTTCTTCTATCCTGACCAGAAGGAGATATACTCCTGGTGGTCATACCGCTTTCATGCGAGGGAGAAGAACGCAGGGTGGCGCATAGACTATTTCATCACATCGGCAAGGCTCAACGACCGCCTCGTGGGTGCAAAGATACACACGGAAATATTCGGCTCCGACCACTGTCCGGTGGAGCTGACGATAAGATAATAAGATAAAAGATAATCAGAAAAACGGCATAATCACCGATTGGGGATAAGCCCCCAGTCACAGTCATTATGCCGTTTTTTATTTTTATCCCAAAGCGGTCATTAGGGCTTGCTTGTATTTTGCTTTTTAGAAGAGTGGATTTTGTTTGGCTTTTAATGAGTAATAGCGAGCTATTGCGAATTAAAAACAGGCAAAAGACACCTTATAAAAAGCAAAAGACTGCAAGCAGTTGTAAAATATGACATTAAACGGCCTAATGACCGATTTGGGTTTATATCTGCTTTATAAAGTTGACGGGCTGGACAGGGACTAAACGCCCTTACACTCCCTCGTCATCGCTTGAACTCTCGCCATTGGTGTCGCTCTGCTTCATAGAGAAGCTGCCGTCGCGGGAGATGGTGATGGAGATTGGGATATAGTCATCGCTGAGCTCATCAGGACATCCCACACTGCCGAGGAACACGAGTCTTCCGTCTTTCACCTCAAGGAATGCCAGCCCGAGGGCTGTAGACTTGGCGAGATAGGAAGCATCCACGATGTTGGAGTATGACTCCTTGGTGAGTTCACGCCTTACGAACTCCGAACCGTCGGGTCTGAGGATCGTCAGCATGAAGCGGTTGTCATAATACCGCTTGCCGTTGTCGTCGGTAAACTCATTGTCTGTGGCGCTGCGCTTCACGGTCACCTTATAGGTCTCGCCGCCCCACTCCACCTTTTCTGTGCGCTCAAACTCCGACATCTTCTTCGGACCGCTCTGAACGGGCTTTACAACGGGTTTCGTGGCTATTATATCTTTTGTCTTTTTTTTCTCCTCACACGAGGTGATGCCAAGCAGACAAAGTGCCGCAATGGCGAAAAATACGGTTTTCTTCATTCTTATGTCCTTTTCAAATAAAAGCATACTGCCCACTATCCGGCGTATGCAAGTCACTGTCTGCAAAGGTAATGCAAAAAAACGAGCCAGCGTGAAGTAAAGTCCTAAAAATGCTTTACCTTTGAAAGAATTAGGTACACAAAGCCTCATCAAACGTTTTTTTTCATTAACTTTGCATATATTCGACAATCCAAATAGCATTGAAACGAAATGATGAACAGACTATACTTTAATTTCCTTATTGTCTTTGCAGCGCTTGCCGTGGCCGGGTGCTCCCGGAAGCAGACTCCCCGGCAGCAGCCGGAATCTGTTGACACCATACCGATGCTGGTGATGCAGGTGCAGAAGTGTTCGCGCCTGTATACCGCGGAATACAAGATGCACAAGATAATAACCCACGATGACGAAATACGCATGAAGGGCAAGTTCCTCAACCAGGACTACGACGTGGCGCTGCCCATGGGCTCCCGAAAGATCGCCATACCTATCGACGCCACGGTGAAGGCGTATATCGATCTCTCCTCGTTCTCTGAGAAGAACGTCCACCGCGTCGGAGACAAGATTGACGTCACGCTCCCCGACCCTCGCATCGAGATGACATCGAGCCGCATCAACCACGGCGAGATAAGAAAATATGTGGCTCTGACCCGACAGAATTTCTCCGACAAGGAGATGGCGGGCTATGAACAGCAGGGGCGACAGGCTATCATCAACGACATCCCGCAGACGGGCATCATGGAGATGGCAAAGGAGAGTGCGGCAAGGGTGATGGTGCCTTTCTTCGTGGGAATGGGATTCAACGAGAAGGACATAACGATATCGTTCCGCAAGGATTTCTCCGACAACGAGATAAAGAAAATGATTGTGACCGCAAGTGATGCGGAAAGAAAATAGGAAGGGGATATTATGGACAAGACCGGAAAAAACAAGATAACGCTCACAAAACTGAACATCATGCTATGGGCAGTGGCGGTGATTGCCGTGGTGGTATTGGTGTTTGGCTTCTGCCATACGGCGAAGACTTCATCGGCAAGGCTGGAGGTGGACGACAGGATCGATGTGACGCCTACCATCATAACGTCGATGAAACAGATCGGAGAATGGGAATTCCTCTCCGTAAACGACGAGGAACTGGTGGACACCATCAAGAGAGGATTCCTGCGCGACGACAAACTGGTGAGGATATACTACGGCAAACTGAGTCTTGGCATCAACATGCATGATGTGTCGCCTCGCTGGATTCGTCAGCAGGGGGACAGTGTGCTGGTGGCGCTGCCGAAGATTGAACTGCTCGACAAGGATTTCATCGACGAGGCACGGACAAAGGCTTTCATAGAGACGGGCAGCTGGACGGATGCTGACCGCGACTCCCTATACCACCGTGCCTACGCCAAGATGCTGGCGCGCTGCCTCACTGAAGAGAACATCAAAACGGCAAGGGAGAATGCCTCTCTGCAATTCGGAAAGATGCTGAAGGCGCTCGGCATTGAGAAATTCGCCATATCATGGCAGGAGTGAACCACACAAAGCGATGATTAATCCCGAATAGGTCGTTATATAAAATTATCAGCCCCTCCTTTCTTGCGCAATGCGAAAAGGGAGGGGCTGATTCTATAAGACGGGATTGTCTCTTACTTTCTCTTCTCCAGCAATATCACGGTCTTGCCGCTCTTGTCGGTGAGCGTGAGTTTGCCAGTGCCGTCGAGAGAATACTTGGCTGTCTTTCCGAGAGCGTCGAGCACCTGGCGCTCCACTTCCATGTTGGCGCAGAGCATCCGTGTGCAGCCCATCTGACCGAAGTCGATGCCGCCGTTGCCCTTCACCTTCAGTGTTCCTGTCAGTCTGTTGCATCCCGTACAGCCATACACGTTGTTGTCCTTGGCATCGAAACCCAGGAATGGAGCTTCCTCCACATCTGCCTTGTCCACCTTAGAACCGTTCACTTCCATTATATTCCACTCTCCGTTGAGAGCTGTAGCGTCGCCCACGCTCTTTGTAGAGCCGCACGACATCATCACGGCAGCAGCAAGGGCTGCCAATGCGAAATTTTTCTTCATGTGCTTGAAACTTTTGTTGATTGTAGTTTGTGTAATATCATGACGCGCTCCGGCATGACGATGCTGGGGGCGCGTCACAAATATGAATAATCTTTTTCCTTAAGTAATACCGCTTGATGCAGCGGTTTTATGACTGCTTGCTTTCTTTTATCTTTGCCGAGCTCTCCCTTATCATGAGTTTCATCGGCACCACCTCGTGGTAGCGCTTCGTGTCGCCCTTTATCACTCTCATCAGCAGTTCGCAGGCCAGGGTTCCTGTCTTATGCGACTGGTCTTCTATCGTGGAGAGCTTCGGTGTGACGTATTCAGATGCTTCGGTGTCGGTGAAACCGATTATCGCCACATCCTCCGGAATCCGCAGTCCCAACGACTTTACCGCCGTGAAGGCGGCATAGGTGATGATGTCGTTGAAGGCAAGGATGGCATCGGGGCGGTTTTCCTTCTTCAACAGGCGTATCGTCTGCTGCTGTGCCTGTGCGAAGTTTATCTTGCCGCACACTATGATATCTCTGTCTATCAGTATCTTGTTTGCCTTGAGCGCCTCCAGATATCCGTGCTTGCGCCGCTTCACCATGTCGAGGTGGTTGGGACCTCCGAGAAACGCTACTCTCCTGCTGCCGGTCTTGATGAGATGCTCCGTTGCCTGCTGCGCTGCCTCGTCACCGTTTGCCACCACTTGTGAGAAGAGTTCCGGCATGCAGGTGCGGGCGAAGAACACGAGGGGGATTCCCATCTTGTGTATCTCCTCGAAGTGGGAATAGTCTGTGGTGTCTTGCGACAGACAGGCTATGATTCCTTCCACGTGCATGTTTATGAAGTTGTTGATAGCCTTCTCTTCTTTCAGATAGTCTTCGTGGCTGTTTATAGCCATCACCGAATATCCTTCCTGCGAGGCATAGTCTTCTATTCCGTCGAGTACAGCTGAATAGTAGTGGGTCACGAGATTGGGAACTACCACTCCTATCACCTTCGGTGCTTCGCTTCTGAGGCTCTGTGCGAATGGATTTGGACGATAGTTCAGCTCTTTGGCGAGCTTCTGCACCCGCTCTCTGAGCTCTTCGCCCACTTCATGGCTGTTGCGCAAGGCTCGTGAAACAGTGGCGATGCTGACTCCGAGCTGCGCCGCCAGGTCTTTTAGCGATACTCTATGTTGTTTCATATAAATTCTTTATGATGTAATGAACAAGTCTATACAAAAAAAACACCGCCTCTGTTGGTGTCATACGCCGGTGATATGATACTACATATAAGTCGTACTATAATCAGTATGCAAATTTAGACATTTTGTTTGATTCTGCAAACGTTTGCGTGTTATTTTATCCCAAAAGGGGTATGACATTGCCACTTTTAGTATTAACTTTGCAGCGTGAATTCAAAAAGAGTAATGAATAGTTGATAATAAGTTAGTTAGAAAACATGTCGGTCGGGTTATGTTGCGAAACATATCCGACCTTTTTTTATACCCTTCTGGCAATCGGATTTGCATGGATTTATGATTGCTGAAGCACCTACATTTTGGGCACATTTTGGACAGCAACCGTGCCCAACCGGGGCAAGCACGTTGCCCAACCGGGGTAAGCACCGTGCCCAACATGGGCAAGCACCGTGCCCAAAATAAGGACAAATATTGTCTTTTTATCAACACAAAATAACCCGACGGCACCGCTGCCGCCGGGCTTCCCTTTTAAATCATCCAAGTATAGATAGTCTCCGGTTGGTATTCTACGTATTTTTTCAGCTATTGCTGTTACTCGCCAGTAAAAGTCTTTGCGTCTGTCGTATATATGGATAGTTGGTCCTTGTATAAGTATGTCTTAACAACAGCGCAAATTTACAAATTTTCGTCCTTTTCAGAGTGTCAAACGGTAAAAATGGTGTGTCAATGCGTACAAAGCATTGATTCAGCGGCATTTACAGTGGCCGTCAATTCTGACAATTTGACGTATTGACACTCCGGTACTCCTGCGGACTACAGTTGTTTTTCACCGAAAAGGCGCGGCGGAAGGTGGAAAGGGAGTTGAATCCCGACAATTCCGCCACCACATCCAGAGTGTAGTCTGTGGTAGTGAGCAGATTCTCCGAGTGGGAGATGCGGTAGCCGTTCACAAACTCATAGAAGGTGGTCTGCCTCTCCTTGTTGAAGAAGTTGCTGAGGTATGTTCGGTTGGTGCCCAACTTCTGTGCCAGGTCCACGAGGCGCAGTCGCGGTTCGAGATAAACCTTGTCTACGGTGAAGAGTTTCTCAAGCTGTTCTGAAAGTAGCTTGATGCGTTCGTTGTCGCTTTCTTCCGTCTCTCCGTCGGCAGCAGCAGGGGCAAGGGGCTCGGCGGTTTCGGTCGGCAATGAGTCTATCACTTCTTTTATCACCAGCTCCTGTCTGTTGATGAAGTAGCACACCACCATCCATCCCACGAGCGACGACAATATATATATGGTGTCGATGAGGGTGGAGGGATATATGCAGTCCACCACCCAGATGCAGAGGATTATGAAGAAGAGCAGTGTCACTCCTCTCAGCCAGTGCAGGTTGATGTTCTCCTGATATGAGTATTCGTTCTTGAGCCAGCGGTGATAGCGTGGCAGGTCGTGTGCCACCCAGACGATGCACCACAGGCCATAGGCGAGCGACAACAGCCAGAGGAGCATATAGAAGAGGTGGTTCTGCGTCACTACATAGAGCAGCGACATCACCACGAACGGCACTTCTGTCATCACCATCCACCTCGTCTTTATCCATCCCGGCCGGCACAGTTCCACGAGTATGAAGCCGTATATCGGCACGGCGATGATGTCTACACATGTGGCGATTGCCGACAGCGAGGGGTCGTAGGCCTTGTCGGTGTCTATGATGGCGAGGTCTTTCACATTCTGCAGCGCTATCATCAGCATGATGAAGGCTATCATGTGTTTTGCCCGCCCTCTGGATCGGAACCAGAAGAGCCATGCCATCATCGAATAGAACATGATGGCCATTCCGTATGTGATGAAAAGGTATTTCCAGTCGCCTGTCATGGTATGGTTATTGGGGATTGACTTTATGACTTGCAAATATAATACTTTTCCGCTGATTTACGTGCTAATTGACTTAAGAAAAATACTTATTATAACTCCGCATTCTGACATCAGCCCCCACCTAACCTCCCCCGTAGGGGAGGGATAGATACTCTGATTATGAATAATCCTTTAATAATCAAACAGTCAAGTGTAACCGTCCCTCCCCTTCGGGGGAGGCTAGGTGGGGGCTGAAGTCAATAGCCGAAGTAACCGTCCCTCCCATACGAGAGAGAACGAGAGGGGGCTAAAGATGATAAGAGAAGTAACTCCGAATATTGTCATCAGCCCCCACCTAGCCTCCCCCGTAGGGGAGGGATAGATACTCTGATTATGGATAATTCTTTGATAATCAAACAGTCAAGAGTAACCGTTCCTCCCCTACGGGGGAGGCTAGGTGGGGGCTGAAGTCAAATAGCCGAAGTAACCTTCCCTCCCATACGAGGGAGAACGAGAGGGGGCTGAAGATGATAAGAGAAGTAACTCCGAATATTGTCATCAGCCCCCACCTAACCTCCCCCGTAGGGGAGGGATAGATACTCTGATTATGGATAATCCTTTGACAATCAAACAGTCAAGTGTAACCGTCCCTCCCCTTCGGGGGAGGCTAGGTGGGGGCTGAAGTCAGTAAGCAGAGTAACCTGTTCCTTCCCTTGGGGAAGGTTAGGATGGGTTTCCCTTGGGGAAGGTCAGGATGGGTTTGAGGTCAGGTGGGGGCTGAAGTCCTCACACCTCTCACACTTTATCCTCTTCCAGGAACTTGCGTGCTGCCCTCAGCTGATGGCGCATGATGCTTATCAGCTCCTGGCTCTCCTGCAGCATGTTCAGATAGAGCATCGACACCTTCAGGTTTTGGGCGGCGTTGACATCCTGCTGCATACGGTTGATATGGCGGTCGCGGAGTGCCGACAGCTCGTCTTTACACTCGTCGCCGATGGTCAGCGTCTCGCGGTAGAGGTCGTAGCGGTTTGTCGATATCATCTGCTCCGTGTGACTCATCAGCTCGTTGATGCGGCGGCGCACCTCCTCAAACTCGTCGATATACTCCTTTGGCATCGGCTGGAAGTTGTTGTCGAGATGCTCCTTTATCGGGTCGAGCATACGGCGCAGGCAGTACATATACTGCTGGTTGCAGTTCACTCCCAGATGGAACCACGTGTTGCGCTCCAATGCTATGCGCTCCGGAATGCGGCGCATAGCAAGGAATTCCTGTCGGCGTATCTTCTTCAGCGTTTCGCGCTCGCTGTTCACCTCTCTGTAGCTCACCTTGAGTTCCTTGAGTCTTTCGTTGCTCACGCCGTCCACGATTTTGTTGAACACATCACAGGTGAAGCGTGTCACGAAGCTCTGTGTGCGTCCCACATGCTTGCGCAGCAGGTCCCATACGATATCCTTGTCTTTCGTGCGCATCATCAGGTTGAAAATATCATCCTTCTTGTCCTCGGAACTCTTCTTCTTGTATGCCTGACCGCTACGCCAGAGCAGATAGATGTCGAGCACCATGAAGGCTATCATCACCACGAATCCTCCGAAATGCAACATCGTGCAAACCAATGCACAGGCGGCGAAGGCTACTCCTGCAGTGACGAACCATCCACCGATTACCGACAGCACTCCGGTGACGCGGAACACAGCACTGTCGCGGCTCCATGCCTTGTCGGCGAGCGATGTTCCCATTGCCACCATAAAGGTGACATAGGTGGTGGAGAGCGGCAGTTTGTAGTTCGTTCCGATGATGATGAGCATGGCGGCGAGCACGAGGTTCACGGCGGCTCTCACTTCATCGAAGGCTGCTCCCTGGGCGAGCTCCATTTCTTCTTTGTTGAATCTGCTGTCAATCCATTTCGTCGAAGAGCTTGGCATGATTTTCGAGAGTCCGTTGCCCATATCCTGCACGGCGCGCACGAGGGAGCGGGCTACTTTTGATGATCCGAACATCTCGTCGCCTTCGTCCTGACGGCTCAGGTCTACGCTGGTCTTCACCACATTCTGTGCTTTCTTTGATGTCGCCATCGCAACGATCATTATTATTCCTGCCAGCACCAGATATATCAGCGGACTCTTTGCCGAGGTCATCAGCGAGGTCATCATGAAGGCATTGGGGTCGCCGTTGCCGTTTGCCATGAAGTCCTGCATGGAGTCGAGACCGGCGAGGGGCACTCCGATGAAGTTCACGAGGTCGTTGCCGGCGAAAGCCATTGCCAGGGCGAAGGTTCCGAGCAGCACTATTATCTTGAAAACATTCACGCGCAGCAGATAGAGTATCTCGTTGAGGATGGTGGAAGCCACAAACACGGCGAGAAGCAGCATCTGGGTGTTGTCATTTATCCAGTTTTTTGTGGCGTCGCTGATGAACGGCGAACCGCCGAGCCCCTTGATGAAGATGAAGTATGCGAGGGCTGTGAATGCTATACCGCCGAAGATGGCGATGCTATAGCGCAGGTGTTTCTTGTATCTGAAGGTGAAGACGAGTCGCGAGAGCCACATCACGGCGGTACCGAAGAAGAAGGCTATCGCCACCGACACGAAGATGGCTATGATGACGCTCAGCGCCTTGCTGGAGTTCATCAGGTCAGTAATCATGAGCGACGGGTCGGCGTTCATCTTGAAGAGTGCCAGGATGAAGGTGGCACCGAGAAGCTCGAAGACGAGCGACACGGTGGTGGAGGTTGGCATGCCGAGGGTGTTGAAGATGTCGAGCACCACCACGTCGGTAACCATCACCGCCAGGAATATCGTCATCACCTCGGCGAAGGTGTAGTTGGCGGGGTGCATGATGCCATGGCGTGCCACGTCCATCATTCCGGCGCTCATCACCGCTCCGATGAGGACTCCTGCCGACGCTACAACAAGGACAGTCCTGAAGCGTGCCACCTTGGCACCTATGGCTGACTGCAGGAAGTTCACAGCGTCGTTGCTCACTCCCACAAACAAGTCGAACACTGCCAGCATGAGCAGGAATGCGACTATCACAAAGTAGATTGTTTCCATAATTAATATATTTATCCGCTTGCAAAATTACTTTGGCAATATTACAAGCAGTTTAAACAGATATTACATTTCTGTTACAACGGCTATTTTTTCCTGTATTGTTCCGACGGTCTTCTCGCCCTGCCTGTCTGCAAGTTTTCTCTTTTTGGAAGTAATATGCGGATTGATAATGGGCAAACCTGATGTTTTTTTAGAAGGAATATGTAGTTTTGAACTGTAGGGAAACAACTAATATAACTCCGCATACTGACTTTAGCCCCCACCTAGCCTCCCCCGAAGGGGAGGGACAGATACTCTAATTACGGATAATCCTTTGATAATCAAACAGTCAAGTGTAACCATCCCTCCCCTACGGGGGAGGATAGGTGGGGGCTGAAGTCAGTAAGCAGAGTAACCTGTTCCTTCCCTTGGGGAAGGTTAGGATGGGTTTGAGGATAGGTGGGGGCTCAAGTCAGTAACCAGAGTAACCTGTTCCTTCCCTTGGGGAAGGTTAGGATGGGTTTGTGGCTAGGTGGGGGCTCAAGTCAGTAACCAGAGTAACTCGTTCCTTCCCTTGGGGAAGGTTAGGATGGGTTACCCTTTGGGAAGGTTAGGATGGGTTTGAGGCTAGGTGGGGGCTGTTATTCAATTCGTATTAACCACCCAGGGGCTTATCTAGGTTTTCTTCGAAAAACCAAAACAAACCATCCTATTCCTTTGCCATTACCCGAAAAATCATTACTTTTGCTATCACATTATTATAAATAACGAAACAACAACCCGCTTATGAGAAAGATAACGAACCCGTTCGCCGGCATGGAAGGATTCCACTGTTTCGGCTGCTGCAAAGACAATGACCACGGCGTACACATGGACTTCTATGAAGACGGCGACGACGTGGTGTGCTTCTGGAAACCCGACGGCGAATACCAGGGATGGCGAAACACGCTGCACGGAGGAATACAGGCAACGCTGCTCGACGAGACGGCGGCATGGGTGGTGTTCAGGAAACTGCAGGTCATGGGCGTCACATCGAAGCTGGAACTGTCATACCGCCGCCCGGTGCTCACCACCGACTCGCAGATCACTCTCCGCGGACATATCACCGAACAGAAGCGCAACCTGGCTTTCGTAGAACTCACGCTGGAGAACTCCAAAGGGGAGGTATGCACCACGGCACGCGCCGTATACTATCTATTTACCCAGGAGAAGTCTAAGGAAAATGGCTTCACCGGCTGTGGCACCGAAGACGAAGAACTCCTGTTCTGACTTCATGGCAATGACTTGCCTTCTTAATGGCTCCTCATCTGATATCAGACAAAGCTGGGCAAAAATACGAACACACACTGGCATCAGCCCCCACCTAACCTCCCCCGAAGGGGAGGGACAGATACCTTAGGCAATCAGTCTGCCATCGGTTATCAGTCTGCCATCGGTTATCAGTCTGTCATCGGTTATCAGTCTGTCATCGGTTATCAGTCTGCCATCGGTTATCAGTCTGTCATCGGTTATCAGTCTGCCATCGGTTATCAGTCTGTCATCGGTTATCATAAAGAGGAGTAACCGTCCCTCCCCTTCGGGGGAGGCTAGGTGGGGGCTGAAGTCAGTAACCAGAGTAACTCGTTCCTTCCCTTGGGGAAGATTAGGATGGGTTTGAAGTCAGTAGCTGGAGTAACTTGTTCCTTCCCTTGGGGAAGGTCAGGATGGGTTTAAGGTCAGGATGGGTTTGAGGTCAGGATGGGTTTTTAAATCACAAGACACCAACCCTCCTCTCTGTTAAAATATCATAACACATTAATTTTTTCTCACAACAAACACAATCTCCTACGGAAAAAGTCACTAACTTTGCATCGATTATATAAAAATCGAGTCAATAAAAGTCAGAGGCTGAAACAGAAATGCGGACGCCACTGCTGATAAAGCATATACATAAAAGCGGTGCCCAAATGCGTTAGACATCTGAAATACAATTTTATTAATGCTAAGTAAGCTAAGGCTATAAAACGAACAAGAGGCGCAAGCCCACTAAAGCAAAGCCGAGGCAACACAGTATAGAAGAGAAAAGGCATCAGTAAGTCAGTGTCGCCGCACAGATGTAGAATATATACAGAGAAAGATAATTCATTAGCAAGTAAGACGATAAATTAACTAGAAAATGAGATTAAAACATTTCCCAACAGGTTTATTGCGCTGCGGTATATCCAAGCGCAAGGCTAAACTTTTCGTGACAGCACTTATGGTAGCTGCCACAGCACAGACGTGTTTTGCACAGACTACTGAACAGCCCATCGCAGCATGGACAGGCACTAAACCTTCCGATGCCAATGGCAAAACCGTTTACCTTTATAACGTAGGTACCAAGCAGTTTCTTGGTAAGGGCGGCCGCTGGGGCACCGAGGCTACCATGAACGTGGAGGGTGTGCCGTTTACGCTGACTTATGGAAGTGGCACCTTCACGCTTACCTCAAAGGTGAAGCAGGAAGGTGGTTCTTCCTCCCTTGGACAGCTGACCTTGATGGATGGAAAAAACTCGATATATGACAAGGGCAATTATTTTGTTGACCAAAATGGATCTTCCTTCACCGCCACGGAGCAGGGTGACGGCTATGTGATTACTTCAAAAGCTACAACTTCAGGTAGCGATATGTATGATAAAACCTATAAAGTGGTGGCGTTGGGTGCAAACCAGAAGGCATATGCCAAACTCTCAACCGAAGCTTGGGTGCAGGTCGACTCTACCGACTACGCTACATGGATTATCGTGACGGAGGATCAGCGCAAGGACGCTTTCAAGACAGTTAACAACGCCCATGTGGCAGCAGTGAACGCCACCTTCTTGATGTCCGACTTCGACTTCGCTCGTAATGACAACTCTTGCTCGGAATGGAAGACGGGGGCTACCTCCACAGGAACCACCACAGGAACACTCTCTTATAAGGGCAACAAGGTCTGCAAACCAACGGATGCTATTCCTTCGACCATTAAGGAGTACACGTACACCAGTACTCATGATTATGATTATAAATTTTTTGGGGGAACCCAGAGTCATACTTCTGTGATCGTAACCACGGAGGATCATGGAGCTACTTGGGAAAGAGAGTGCCAGGAAGCCTCAGAGCATGGTCGTGGTTATACAACAACAGTTATTTACGAGAAGAAGAAAACTGAGGACAAGGTTGTTGAGGGTTACACCTACTACTTAGGTAACGGTTACGACGAAGGAGAATACACCACCGACCCCATCACAGGCAAGACGATGAGTCAAAAAGAGAACCGTCAGCAATCCTACGGTGGTGCTTGGACTGCCAACATCCACGGTGCCCGCGGTTCGGTGGTGCAGACCATTCCCACTAAGAACATGATCAAGGAGGGTTGGTATCGCGTGAGCTGCGTGGGCTTCACCACCGCCACAAAGGGTATCGCTCGCCTCTACGCCGCAGCAGGTATGGGTAACACTACCGGTTCGGCCACGGCACAGAGCGAAAAGTTTGCTACCGCCAGCTTGCACCGGATTGATCCTGCCAACAAGCCCGCCACCTATGTGGCCGCTTCGAAGCTCCTCGACACGCCCAACGTAAACACCTACGACGCTTCGGTGAAGGTGTATGTGTCGGAGAAGACCCCAGGAGTCTATGAGACGCTCTCGTTTGGTATTCAGGTGGGTAGCGCTGCCGACGAAAGCCAGGACGCCAATGCCGAGGCATGGACCTGCTTCGACAACTTCAAGATTGAGTACCTCGGTACGCCCCCCAACACGCTCATCCTCGATGAGGACCAGGAGGACGGCGCCTATATCAATGCCCAGGCAGCGGACGACAACAAGACGCTCCAGAAGTCGGTGGTTTACCTGCACCGCACCATGAACACTGACAAGTGGAACTCACTGGTGTTGCCCATCAGCCTCAATGTGGGTCAGGTGAAGAGCATCTTCGGCGACCAGGTGCACATCTCTGAGTTCAAGGGTGCATACGATGAGAATCACCCGCAGCGCATCATCTTCGACCCGATCACAGCCGACCGCAACGACGCCGATGCCATCGCTATCAAGGAGGGCAAGCTCTATCTCGTGAAGCCGACGGCCGACGGTGGCATGCCTCAGGGACAGACGGAAAAGACGTTCACTTACAATGGCAAGACCATCTCGGTGACGAACTACTACACCATCGTGGGTGTGACCTTCAAGCAACAGAAAGATGTGAAAGACATTAACTACAGCGCTCGCGTGATGGGCAAAACAGGCAATGAGGACTTTGATACTAAGCAGCAGGTGCAGTTTGTGGGTACTTACGTGAAGTGCTTCGACACCAACAACAACATTCCCGCCAACTCCTATGTGCTCAATGGCAACAACGTGGGTGGCACAACCGGCCTCTGGTACTACCGCACCGTGCCGACCAAGACCAAGGGCTTCCGCGGATGGCTGCAGTCGGTTCAGGGCCAGGCCTCAAAGGTCTTCGAGTATGAGATTGAGGGCGTGGTCGAACAGGTGAACGGCAACACGACAGCCATCGACGGCATCGAGGCAGCGCAGCAGCACAGCGCCAACATCTACAACCTCAACGGACAGCTCGTGCGCCAAGGCGCCACCTCTACCGAGGGTCTGCCCAGCGGCCTCTACATCGTAGGCGGCAAGAAGTTGGTAGTGAAGTAATCCATAGGTTAAACTCTTTAATCAGCAATAAACATGAAAAAGCAATATATAAAGCCCACAGCCGTTAAGGTGGCAGTGAAGGGCACCCTGATGCACACCGGAAGCATTCAGAACACCACTGGGGATGTGCAGACAGGTGTACAGGAAAACCATGAGGATGGTTTCGAGGCCGGTTCTAAGGATCACAGCACCAACCTCTGGGACCAGTGGGAGGATTAACCCCCAAGCGAATGTTACCCCGACATTCCTAACAACATAGATGTTACAGGCGGATGTGTCCGTTATCGTAACAGTAACGATATTTTATTTCGGAATAACTATCCACAAGCCGGCCGTCAACGATGACAGCCGGCTTGTTTTGCTTATGTGAGCCATGAAGATCGTAGCGATAGAGCAACGCGTGCTGGACTCGGATTCCTTGTTGTATTTTGCTCATTGACAAATACTCTGGTTTTTAGACAATATAAGAGAAACACTCCATAATCGAAACATGCAAATCTGGGTATAAACAGACGAGGAGCAAGGAATCACATCATCTACTAACAAAAAAAACTTAAATAGAAGAAATTGTTTTCTTATTACAGAGGATTTAGATAACTTTGCAGAATATAGGCACTTGAAGGAAAACAAACGACCTAATGACCGATTTGGGTTGAAGTCTGCAATAGCAAAAACCTCAACTGACCACAACGACAAGAGATATGAGATACGCAATAATAGCAGCCGGCGAAGGATCAAGGCTCGCCACCGAAGGAATAGATATGCCGAAACCACTCGTGGAGGTGAATGGCGAACCGCTCATCGATCGCCTGATAAGGATATTCGCTGACAACAACGCCGAGGAGATTGTAGTGATCTGCAACGACAAGACGACACTCGTCAGCAGCCACCTGATGAAGATTCAGGAGGACGGACTCAACGGCAGACGCATCCCGCTGCGCTTCGTGGTGAAGAGCACACCCAGCTCCATGCACAGCCTTTACGAGATAAGCCGGTATCTGGAGGGCGCACCATACTGTCTTACCACCGTGGACACGATATTCCGCGAGAAGGAGTTCAGCAACTATATCATGGCTCTGAACGACGCGATGGAGACATATTCAGCTGACGGACTGATGGCGGTGACCGACTATATCGACGATGAGAAACCGCTGTATGTGGATACCGATGGGACGATGACCATCACGGGATTCCTCGACCATAGCGACTCCTGCCGATATATCTCCGGAGGCATCTACGGACTGTCCCCAAAATCCATCGCCACGCTGCATGCCTGCATAGAGCGGGGAGAGAGCAGAATGAGGAATTTCCAAAGGGCTATGGTGGCTGACGGACTGCATCTGGAGGCCTTCCCCTTCAGCAAAATCCTCGACATCGACCACAAGAGCGACATCGGGAAGGCAGAGGAGTTTTTGAGAGTATGAAGCCTCTCCTAACCTCCCCTAAAGGGAAGGGACTGGTTACACTCTCCAACTAAGAACTGGATTGACAAACGCCAGTTCAATTCTCAGAGGAAAGACAGTAACGGAGTAACCTGCATCTCCCCTACGGGGGAGAACGAGAGGGGGCCGATATTGATAAGAAAAGTAACTCCGAATATTGACTTCAGCCCCCACCTAACCTCCCCCGTAGGGGAGGGACTCAAAAGCCTCCTCCTAACCTCCCCCTAAAGGGAGAGGGACTTAGTTACTTCGGATTATGAGGGGGTACTTCGGATTATGAGGGGTACTTCGGATTATGAGGGGTACTTCGGATTATGAGGGACAAGCGGGGGAAATTATGAATTATGAAAGTGAAGTATGAATTAATCTCCATATATCGGGCTGAGAGGTATTCGCCAAATTCCGTGGAGCGCGACAAAGCCATCATGGATGCGGTATGCGAAAAGCTCAGTACACGATATAACATATATAAAACAAGGGAAGAAGACATCGAGACGGAAGGGATGCCGCTGATGCAGAGACTGCCAGACGCCCATCTGCCACACTCCAGCGCCCCACTACTTGTCCTCTCTATGGCAAGGAGCAGGAAAGCACTCGACATCCTGACGCAGATGGAAGGTGAGGGAGCGAGAGTGATAAACCGTCCGCAACCTGTCCTCAACGCCACAAGGAGCGTCATCGACAGGATGATGAGAGAGAACGACTTTCCCTGTGCCCCACTCCACGGCGACCACGGATGGTGGATAAAGCGAGGCGACGAGGCGGCGCAGGAGAAGGGTGACGTAAGATTTGCTGCCAACGAGAAAGAGAGGGACATCATCACAGAGGAATTCAGAAAGAGAGGAATAACCGACATCGTGACAACGGCACACGTAGACGGAGACCTCGTGAAATTCTACGGTGTGGCAGGAACGGCATTCTTCCACACTACCTACCCGACGGATGGCGGATTCTCGAAGTTCGGCGACGAGAGACGCAACGGCACATCACGCCACACGTCCTTCGACATTGCCGCCCTGCATAACGACGCCTCGCGGTTGGCTCAGCTTACGGGAATAGAGGTGTATGGCGGCGACTGCATAGTGAGGTCCGACGGTTCGTATGCCATCATCGACTTCAACGACTGGCCCAGTTTCTCCGTCTGCCGACACGATGCGGCAGAGGCAATAGCGACAATAGCGGAGTGACGTCATCAGCCCCCACCTAACCTCCCCCGTAGGGGAGGGACAGATAGCAATGGAAGGTGAAGGCTGCTGATAAGACAGCAATGGCTAATAAGGTTGCTGAGGATCTTCAATTAATAAAACAAACAAAACAAACGACATGGCAACATTTAAGGAGATGCTCAAGGCATCAATGAAATCTAAAGATACGGAAGAATGGCTGGACGTGTATTTCACACGACCTATAGGACTGGTGTTCACACTGCTGTGGAAACGCCTCGGAGTTCACCCAACGGTGATAACGATACTCGGCATGATACTCGGAGCAGCGGCAGGATGGATGTTCTGGCATAGCGAACTGGAATATAACATCTGGGGAGTGGTGCTGATGATGCTGAGCAACTTCTGCGACTCCACCGACGGACAGTTGGCACGACTGACAGGAAAGAAGACACTCGTGGGACGAGTGCTCGACGGCTTCTCGGCTGACGTTACATTCTTCTGCGTGTATTTCGCTCTCTCAATGAGAATGATGACCGAACTGATTCCGGGCACCGACGTGACCTGGGGACCATGGATATGGGTGATGGCATTCATGGCTGGCATCATGAGCCATTCGCCGCAATGTCTGCTCTCCGACTACTACCGACAGATACACCTGTTTTTCCTGAAAGGCAAGGAAGGCAGCGAACTCGACAAGTCGGAGGAACAATGGCGGATCTTCCGCGAGCAGCCCAAGAAGGCGCTCTTCTTCCGTGCCTTCTATTACAACTACGCCAAATACTGCGCCACACAGGAGCGACGCACGAAGAATTTCCAACTCATGATGGCAGAGGCGACAAACCGCTACGGTGCACCGCTGAACCTGCCTGCTGCGCTGAAGGAGGAATTTCTTGCCGGCAGCCGTCCGCTGATGAAATACACCAACCTGCTCACCTTCAACATGAGAGCCATCGCCCTGTATATCGCCTGTCTGATAGACCTGCCATGGCTATATCTGCTGTTTGAAATCGTGGTGATGAACATTATGTATATATACATGCACCATGAGCACGAGAACCTCTGTCACAAGATGGTGCAGAGAATAGTAGCCTGCAGCGAGGCAAAAGCGACGAAGGAAAACGAGAACAAGGAGGAATCCGATGAGAACAAGGAGTCAGAAGACTGCCACAATACTGATATCAAGGAGGACTGACGATGCGGATTAAAGGATTTATCTTTGACTACGGCGGTACGCTCGACACCAGAGGCAACCACTGGGGAAAGGTGTTGTGGCACGGGTATGAGAGAACCGGAGTGCCCGTAGGCGAACAGGATTTCAGAGATGCCTACGTATACGGCGAGCGCACGCTTGCCACCAGTCCGATAGTGAAACCCGACTTCACCTTCCGCGACACACTGCAGGCTAAGATAAGGCTGCAGCTGCAATGGCTGGAGGAGAAGAGGAATCTGGGCGACGCCACAGGATATCTCAAGAGAATCCTCGACGACGTGTATCAGCAGACCATGCAAACGACAAAGGAGTCTGCACTGGTGCTGGAGGAATTGGCAAAGAAATACCCACTCGTGCTCGTGAGCAACTTCTATGGCAATATCGCCACCGTGCTCCGCGAGTTCAGCCTCGACCATCTGTTCGGCGACATCATAGAGTCGGCAGTAGTGGGAATAAGGAAACCCGACGCCCGCATCTTCGCCCTGGGAGTGGAACGGCTCGGCATGAAAGCCGAAGAGGTGGCAGTGGTCGGCGACAGCTACGACAAGGACATCCTGCCCTCCCACTCCATCGGTTGCCACACGATATGGTTCAAAGGCGAAGGATGGACAGACGAGGTGGTGGAGAATCCCGTTGCCGACAAGGTGATAGGGAGTCTGAAGGAGATTCTGTCGCTGGCGGAATGACGGGCGAAGGAGCTCACCTTTGTCTGATGAAGACAACATAAGGATACAATTCCGAAAATCAAGAGAGAAATGAAAAGACTGAAATCATTATTCATATTGCTGCTGCTCTCCACCCTCATGGCGAGCGCACAGCAAATCACCGGTGTCATCGTTGACGAGGCCACCGGCGACAGCATACCCCTTGCCAGCATCAGGTATAAGGGGCACGGCAAATCGTATGTGAGTGACAATGGAGGTCGGTTCACAATAGAGAAGCACGACGGCTGGTATGCCACATTCAGCGCCGTGGGCTATCAAGACCTCAAACTGCTCATAGGCACCAACTCTCCCAACCACATGCGCATCACGCTGAAGCCCGACACCAAGAGTCTGTCGGGAGTGACGGTGAAGTCAAAGCGCAAGAGATACAAGAGAAAGGAAAACCCTGCCGTGGCACTGATGCGACGGGTGATAGCAGCCAAGAAGCGCACCGACATAGAAAATCACGACTTCTTCCAATATGCCAAATACCAGAAGCTGACACTGGCGGTGAACGACATCTCGCCGAAGGAACTGGAAAGGAAGGGCACGAAGAAGACCAACTGGATGGTGAACCAGGTGGAGGCTTGCCCATACAACAACAAGCTGATAATGCCGGTAATGGTTGACGAGACCATCTCGCGGCAGATATACCGCAAGGACCCTCATTCGGAAAAGACAATCATCGTGGGACAGCATATGGACGGCGTGAACAAGTTCATACAGACCGGCGAGGTGATGGGCACAGTGATGAAAGACGTGTTCAGCAACGTGAACATCTACGACGACCAGATACGACTGCTGCAGGCACGCTTCACCAGTCCGATAGGAAAAGACGCCATACAGTTCTACCGCTACTATATCGTAGACACGGTGAAGGTGGAGCGCGACTCGTGTTTCCATCTGCAGTTCCTGCCCAACAACCAACAGGACTTCGGATTCTCCGGAGAACTGTGGATTGTGAAGGACTCCACGCTCCACGTGAAGCGCTGCCATCTGACGCTACCTTCCAAGTCGGGAGTGAACTTCGTGGAGGGTATGCAGATACAGCAGGCTTACACCAAGCTGGACAACGGCGAATGGGTGCTGACGCAAGACGACATGGTGGCGGAGCTGTCACTGCTCAGCGTACTCACCAAGGCGATAGTGATAAGAAACACGCGGATGACAGACTATCTTTTCGACTCCATACCGGCGAAACATTTCAAAGGGAAGCAGAAGGAGATATACCAGCCCGACGCCAAGATCCGCGACAGGATGTTCTGGCAGCAGGTGAGAATGGTGCCGCTGACGAGGTCGGAGGCGAGGATGCCGCAGTTCCTGCGCGACATAGAGAACTCGCGCAACTTCAAATACGCTCTCTTCGCCCTCAAGGTGGCAATAGAGAATTTCGTGGAGACGGGATCGCAGCAGGCACCGAGCAAATTCGACATCGGACCGATAAACACGATGATCACGAGCAACTTCGTTGACGGAACGAGAACGCGACTCAGCGGACAGACTACGGCAAACCTGAACAGGCACTGGTTTCTGAAGGGCTACTACGCCCACGGCTGGGGCAGCAGGAAGAACTACTATAATGCCGACCTCACCTACTCGTTCAACGCCAAGCAGTATCTGCCCCACGAATACCCGAAGCGCACGCTGACACTGTCGTCGTCGCATGACGTATGCTCACCGTCGGACAAGTTCCTGATTACCGACAAGGACAACGTGTTCACATCGCTGAAGTGGACTAAGGTGAAGGAGATGATGTTCTACAACAGACAGCAGCTCGCCTTCGAATACGAATGGTATGGCGGACTGAAGGCTATGGCAAAGCTGAAGACCGAAGAGAATGAGGCGTGCGGCGACCTGAAGTTCATACCGCTGTCGGCAAACGGCGTGGCTCCGGCAGAGCCATGGAAGATACGCACCACGGAGGCCTCGGTGATGCTGAGATATGCACCGGGCGAAACGGTGGTGAACACAAAGCAGAACAGAGTGTCGGTCAACCGCGAGGCTCCTGTCTTCACCATCTCCCACACGATGGGAGTGAAGGGGGTGCTGGGAGGCGACTACAACTACAACTTCACCGAAGCCACGATATACAAGCGCTTCTGGATGAACAGCTGGGGCGACCTGAACGTTGACCTCAGAGGCGGAATACAATGGAACAAGGTGCCGTTCCCGCTGCTAATCATGCCAGCCGCCAACCTGTCGTATCTCGCACAATACGGCACGTTCAACCTCATCAACAACATGGAGTTTCTGAACGACCGCTATGCCAGCATCGACGTGTGGTGGAACATGAACGGCAAGATACTTAACCGCATCCCGTTCATCAAGAAGCTCAAGTGGAGGGAGTATATAGGAGTGAAATGTCTGTGGGGTAACCTGACAGAGAAGAACAACCCATACTCTGCCTGTAATATCGGCAACACGCAGCTGATGCAATTCCCCGACGGTGCCCACCTGATGGACAAGAACAAGCCCTATGTGGAAATCGTGGCTGGAGTGAGCAACATCTTCAAGGTGCTCAGCGTGCAGTACGTGAGACGCCTCAACTATCTCGACCTGCCTACGGCTCACAAACAGGGAGTGAGGTTCAAGCTGATGTTCAAGTTCTGACGGAAGGCGGAACAGAGAGAAACAATATCAAATAATCAATAATCAATACCCATACAATAATGCCACAGCAACAATCAGACATAAGACAAAAGACAAGATACAAGAAACCCCGGATGTACAAAGTGACGATGCACAATGACAACATCACGACGATGGAATTCGTAATCAAGGTGCTGATAGAGATATTCCATAGAACTCCCGATGACGCAGAACAGCTGATGCTGAAGATACACCACGAAGGTTCGGCTATGATAGGTGTCTACACCTACGACATGGCACGAACGAAGGTGCGCACCGTCACTCTGATGGCACAGGAGAAGGGCTTTCCGCTCAAGACCACATACGAACCGGAATGATACGGAGAGCAGAAGAATTTAACCCAAATCGGCCATTAGGGCTTGCTTGGATTTTGCTTTTTTAGAAGAGTGGATTTTGTTTGGCTTTTAATGAGTAATAGCGAGCTATTGCGAATTAAAAACAGACAAAAGACGCCTTATAAAAAACAAAAGACTGCAAGCAGTCATCAAATAATTCTATAAACGGCCTAATGACCGATTCGGGTTTAAGACTTGGCACAAAAGACAAGACAAAACGGAAACAGAAAGAAGGAAAGTATGGAATTAAGAAACTCACATAGCATAAACAAAGCGGTGGAGACGGCATTGGACATTGCCGTAAGCATGGCACACGAATACATAATGCCGGAGCATCTGCTGATGGGACTGATACAGCAGGAGCCGTTCAAGCTGGCTCTTCAGAAGAGCAGAGTGGACTACAACAAGCTGCATGCAAGACTCACAAAATATCTCAAAGACCAGGACAAGAAGTTTGGCAAATACCAGGTGCCCGTTCCGTCGGCACAGTTTACTGACCTGGTACAAAACGCATGCACCATAGCCAAGAGATTCAAGAAAGAATTCGCCGGCGTGAGAGAATACATTGTGGCACTCGCCAATCTGCAGGACTCTATGGCTGCCTATATACTTGACACCGCGATAGAAGACCATGAGAGCGAATTCATGGAATACCTCACCGAAGCATATCCGCAGTTTCTGGAATATGAAGACGACACTCCCGACCTCGACGATGATGACCTCGACGACGACGATGATATGTTTGACGACGACGGCCAGCCGATGCCGTTCACGAGTCCGGAAGACTGGAAGAGTCTTGTGACCAACATTTCTGAAGTTGCCAAGACCCACACGCCGCTGATAGGCAGAGAGAAGGAGCTGGACAGGACGATACAGGTGATATGCCGGATGGAGAAGAACAACCCTCTGCACGTGGGCGATCCAGGCGTAGGCAAGACGGCATTGATATACGGACTGGCAAACCTGATAAACAAGGGGCAGGTGCCCGACAGGCTGAAGGGTGCCACGATATACGGCATGGACATGGGACAGCTGCTCGCCGGAGCACAGTTCAGGGGCGACTTCGAAAAGCGTCTGAAACTGATCCTCGACGGTGCGAGCAAGGAGAAATCCATACTCTATCTCGACGAGATACACAACATCATCGGCGCCGGCAGAGGCAGCGACGGTGGTCCCGACGCCTCCAACATCCTCAAGCCTTATCTTGAGAGCGGCGCAATATGCTTCGTGGGTGCCACCACGCATGAGGAATACAACCGCAAGATGCTCAAGGACGGTGCAGTGACGCGCCGTTTCCAGACCATCGACATCAAGGAGCCTTCGGTTGAGGAGGCGATAAAGATAGTAACCGGACTGCAGCCGAGCCTGCAGAAATACCACAAGGTGTCGTATCGCAAGGAGGCTCTGGAATATGCCGTGACAGCCAGTGCGAAGCATATATCAGGACGCTGCCTGCCCGACAAGGCAATCGACCTTCTCGACGAGGCGGGTGCTTATCTGGAGGTACACCCAGTGGAGAACCGCCGCCGGTCGTGGGTGACGAAAAGCCTCATCGACGACATCCTCGTCAAGGTGTGCAAGATTCAGGCTACGGCTCTCAAGGAGGAGGACAACGGGGCGCTGATGACCCTGCGCGAGAGGATGCTCGAAAGCATCTACGGACAGGACAAGGCGATTGACGAAGTGACGGAGGCGGTGATGATGGCTAAGGCAGGTCTCACCGAAGACGACAAACCGCTCGCCTCGCTGCTCTTCGTCGGTCCTACGGGAGTGGGAAAGACGGAGGTGGCACGTATGCTCTCAAAAGTGCTCGGAGTGGAGCTCGTGCGCTTCGACATGTCGGAATACACGGAGAAACACGCCGTGGCGAAACTTATCGGTTCGCCGGCGGGATACGTGGGATATGAGGACGGCGGTCTGCTCACCGACGCCATCAGGAATACTCCAAACTGCGTGCTGCTGCTCGACGAGATAGAGAAAGCTCACAGCGACATATACAACATACTGCTGCAGGTGATGGACTATGCCCGTCTGACCGACAACCGCGGACAGAAGGCTGACTTCCGCAACGTGATCCTCATAATGACATCAAACGCCGGAGCACAGTTCGCCGCACAGGCCAACGTGGGATTCACGGGAAATGTGACGAAAGGTGAGGCGATGATGAAGCAGGTGAAGAAGACTTTCAAGCCGGAGTTCATCAACCGACTCAGCGACATCGTGGTGTTCAACGAGATGGACAAGAACATGGCACGCCTCATCCTCAACAAGAAGCTGAAGGAACTGAAGGACAAGGTGGCTGCCAAGGAACTGACCCTGAAGATCAGCGACGCTGCCTTCGAACACATGCTCGGGAAGTGTTTCACCAAGGAATATGGAGCGAGAGAGGCCGACCGTGTGATTGCCCACGAACTGAAACCGCTGATAATGCGCGAGATTCTGTTTGGAAAGAGAAAGAAGGGCAGCACTCTGGCAGTGGACTTCAACAACGGCGTGATGGCTGTCAGGAACAGTTCAAAAAGCCAGTCGGCAGATAATGCATAACCCACAAACCGTAACGGCATACTGACAATATGATATTCGGATTAGACTCCACAATAGCCTTCCCCGACCCGAGGCTGGGCGAAGACGACGGACTGTTTGCCGTGGGCGGCGACCTGAGCATCGACCGCCTGCTGCTGGCATACAGCAACGGCATATTCCCATGGTACAGTTTCCGCGACTGCAAGGAAATATGGTGGTACTGTCCCATGGACCGCTTCGTGATATTCCCCGAGAAGATACACGTGAGCCACTCCATGCGCACTCTGATGAGGAAGCAGGAATACTCCGTGAGCATCAACCGCGACTTCGACGGAGTGATAAGCAACTGCAGTCAGCTGCGCTACGACGAGGCTGGAGCATGGCTCGGCGAAGATATGATAAAGGCATACAAGGCGCTACACGAACAGGGCTTCGCTGCCAGCGTGGAGGTGTGGGACAAGGACGACAGGCTCGTAGGCGGTCTCTACGGTGTGAACATCGGAGCGGCTTTCTTCGGTGAGAGCATGTTCTCACTCGTGCCGTCGGCTTCGAAACTGGCGCTGATAGAGTTGGCACACATCATGAAGGACAATGGCGGCAAGCTCATCGACTGCCAGTTTGAAACTCCCCACCTGAAGACCATGGGCGGCGAGCATATCTCCTACGACGAATATATGAAGATTCTGCAACAAACAAATATATAGTCACAAATAATAACAGTCTTATAGCACCACCAATAAGTTTTCAACGTTACACTTGCAAAAAATCTCAAAAAGGTGTATATTTGCACTGCGATAAATCTCAAAAAGGTGTATATATGCGCAATTAAAAATCTCAAAAAGGTGTATATTGGCACAGTCAAAAATCTCAAAAAGGTGTATCGCATAGGGGATAGATATTTTGAATAGGTGTAAAAGGCGTTACTATGAAGAGAAAAATATACAAACAGCTCCTTGACTGGAAGGAGAAAAGAAACGGCGAAGTGGCATTGCTCATAGAGGGTGCACGACGCATAGGTAAGAGTTATATCGTAGAAGAGTTCGGCAAGAATGAATACGAGTCATATATTCTCATCGACTTCAACAAGGCTCCGCAAATGGTCAGAGACTGGTTCGACCTCTATTTGGAAGACCTTGATATGCTGTTTCTCTATCTGAGTCAGCATTACAAGGTGAGGCTACACGAACGCAAGTCGCTTATCATTCTTGACGAGGTGCAGCTGTGTCCTAGGGCGAGAGCTGCCATCAAGTTCTTGGTGAAAGATGGTAGATATGACTACATTGAGACCGGATCGCTGGTAAGCATTAAGAAAAATACGCAGGGCATCGTACTACCATCCGAAGAGCGCCCTATACAGATGTACCCAATGGACTTTGAAGAGTTTCTATGGGCCACTGGTAACGACATGCTGATGGACTTAATACGTAAGATGTATGCAGAAAAGAAGCCAATGGGACAGGCTTTCCATCGTCAGGCTATGGATGTATTTCGTCTCTATATGATAGTGGGAGGAATGCCACAAGCCGTCAAGAAGTATGTAGAGACGAAAGATTTCGATGCCGTAGATGCCGCCAAGCGCGACGTGCTGACCATCTACCGTAACGACATCTTCAATTACGCAAGTGAGATTGCCGACAAGGTGGTGTCTGTTTTCGATCAGATTCCTCCTCAACTTTCAACGCATGAGAAGAAGTTCCGTCTGTCAGCTCTAAAACCAGGTGCAAGATATCGTGATTGGGATGATGCTTTCTTCTGGCTGAAGGACGCAAGAGTTGTCAACATCTGCTACAACTCGACTGAGCCGAACATCGGACTGAAGATGAATGAAGACCGTACCACTCTGAAGTGCTACATGAACGATACGGGCTTATTAATCAGTCACGCTTTTGACGAAAAGGGTATTGTCTCGTCAGAGATTTATCAGAAACTGCTCTTTGGAAAACTTGAGGTGAACGAAGGGATGCTCATTGAGAATATTGTGGCACAAATGCTGACTGCCAGCGGCAACAAACTCTTTTTCTATAGTAAGTCATCCGAAGAAGCCGAAAACCGTATGGAGATAGACTTCTTGCTCCAAAAGGACAAAGTGACAACACGTCATAATATTCGCCCGATAGAAGTAAAAAGTGGCAAGAACTATACATTGTCTTCCATAACAAAGTGTATGAAGAAGTTTGGAGAATACATGACCTCTCCTACGGTTTTGCATGCAGCCGACTACAAGGTGGAAGATGGTATCACATATATTCCGCTTTACATGACACCATTATTGTGAATAAAGAAGCTAATATGCAAGCATTGAATAATTACAACTAACAGAATACTATTATGAACATGGAAGGATACAAAAGCAAGGAGTACGGACAGCCAACGAAGCGTTTCGTACAGACCATGCAACTGAAAGACGACTCAGAACTGATGAAGGAATACCGCAAGGCTCACGACAAGGATCATTTCTGGCGCGAGATAGAAGAGGGAATAAAAGCAGTGGGAATACTGGAGATGGAGATATACATCCTTGGCAACCGTCTGGTGATGATCGTTGACGCTCCGCTTGACTTCTGCTGGGACGAGGCGATGGCGCGTCTTGCCACCCTGCCCCGACAGGAGGAATGGGAACGCCATGTGGCGATGTTTCAGGAATGTGCCGCCGATGCCACGTCTGACCAGAAATGGCAGATGATGGAAAGGATGTTCTATCTGTATTGACATAAAAGCCTCATTCCATGGATACTTTTGTCCATTTTTGGGCACGGTGCTTGCCCAACAGGGGCAAGGTGCTTTCTCAACAGGGGCAAGCTGCTTGCCCCACTTGGGCACGGATAGTAATCATTTTCTTTACATTTTGTTGTCCTTGCCAAGGATTGTGATTTGGCTATTTGCAAAAGGAAAAAGACCAACCGGAATAGGGTCTTTATGCAGGTCTTACCTGACAGCAACAGTATATTCTTATCACACGTACTGAAAAGGGTGCGTCACAGACTTATGACACACCCTCCTCAATCATTTATGCGAAATTGTTTAGTGGCAGGGGCTGTAGCATTCATACGTGGTGTTGCGTCTGTATCAAAGAATACATCATCAAAGATGTTACTCAACCAATCTGAATTATTATTTCTACGTGCTAACAACATAATTAAAACCTCCAATTTTATTTTACTCGTCCTCCCGGTTCCTTGCGGCCCCGTCGGGATTTCTGTTTGTTATTTATTAATGTTCTTTATCTGTTACTTTTTTGATTGCCTCCGTCTCGAACTCCGTTGTTCTTTCGAACTCCTTCATCTTTTGGCTTCAGCTTTCACTCTCATGCTGAGCAACTTGCGTGCTAGCGGCTGAAGGGTGACAAAGTTGGCATGAAAAGCTAAATATTTTAAACTTTTCTGCCAGATAATGCGGTAATCTCAAAAAAAAATGTGTAACTTGGTCACCAACTTAAAAATCAATGCATGAATCAAATAAATTATAAAAAATCAATAAAGAAACAACTACTTTCTATGGCGATGCTGATGGCGATGTCGCTTTCAGCCAGTGCCCAGCAACTGCTTCCTTATCAGAATACGAACCTTTCTGTTGAGGCTAGAGCCAATGATTTGCTTTCCCGTCTTACCTTGGAAGAGAAGATGAAGTTGATGATGGATACTTCGCCAGCCATTGCCCGATTGGGCATTCCACAGTTTCAATGGTGGAACGAGGCGCTGCATGGAGTGGGACGAAACGGATTTGTTACCGTTTTCCCTATCACGATGCACATGGCGGCTTCGTGGGACGATACCTTATTATATAAGGTGTTTACTGCCGTGAGCGATGAGGCAAGAGCCAAGGCGCAGGAGGCGAAGAAGAGCGGCAACATCAAGCGCTACCAGAGTCTGAGTTTCTGGACTCCGAATATCAATATCTTCCGCGACCCACGATGGGGACGTGGACAGGAAACTTATGGAGAAGATCCTTATCTGACCACAAGAATGGGACTTGCTGTGGTGAATGGTTTGCAGGGACAGACCTTTGATGGCAAACCGATGTCGGCTCCGGGAGTTCTGGCTCCGGCTTCCTCACAGGCTCCCCAATACGTCAAGCTCCTGGCCTGTGCCAAGCATTTTGCCGTTCATAGTGGTCCGGAATGGAACCGGCACAGTTTCAATGTAGAGGATTTGCCTGAGCGTGATTTGTGGGAGACTTATCTGCCTGCCTTCAAATCACTGGTGCAGGATGCAAATGTGGCAGAGGTGATGTGCGCCTATCAGCGGATTGACGGAGCACCTTGTTGCAGCAATGCCAGGTATGAACGACAGATTCTTCGTGATGAATGGGGATTCAAGGGATTGATAACTTCCGATTGCGGAGCCATCAACGACTTTTATGTGCCCGGCCGACATGGTACGGCGAAGACTCCGGCTGAGGCTACGGCGCAGGCAATTGGTGCCGGAACCGACGTGGAATGCGGAAGCGTTTACCGTTCGCTTCCTGAGGCGGTGAAGACAGGAATGATAAGCGAGGAAAAGGTGAACGAGAGCTTGAAGCGCCTGCTGATAGCCCGTTTCCGCCTGGGTGATTTCGATCAGGACAAGAACGTGCCTTGGACTCAGATTCCATCTTCCGTCATCGCCAGCAAGGCGCATAAGGATTTGGCTGAGAAGATGGCAGAAGAGGGAATCGTGCTTCTTCAGAACCGGAAAAATCTTCTGCCGCTGAAATCAGCAGGAATGAAGATCGTCGTGATGGGGCCAAATGCCAACGATTCCATCATGCAGTGGGGCAACTATTCGGGTTATCCTACTTCTACCACCACCATCCTGCAGGGCATCAGAAAATATGTGAAGGATGCCAAGTATATTCCTGCCTGCACGTTGACAAGAAATGAAGTTTCAGAAAGCCGATTCAATCTCCTGACTTCTGCCGATGGTAGCAAGGGGATGAAGGCTACTTATTGGAACAATTCTGAGATGAAGGGCGAGCCGGTGGCTACAGCCATGATGACTTCGCCTATCAACCAGAGCAATGGCGGAAATACCGTCTTTGCACCGGGAGTGAATCTTACGGATTTCTCTGCCCGATACGAGGGCGTGTTTACTCCGGAAGAGGATGAAACCTTGAACGTCAGAATGGGGTGCGATGATGGTTACCGGCTCATCATTGATGGCGATACGGTGGCGAATGTATGGAAGGGACGTGCCCGTGTGCAGATGCTCAACAAGCCAATTTCCGTGAAGGCGGGAAAGCCGATGAAGATACAGGTGGATTATTTCCAGAAGACCGATATGGCGGTGATGCAGTTTGACATTGTGAAGAACTATACGCCAACCGAGTCTCAGCTTCTGGCTGAGGTTGGCGATGCTGACGTGGTGGTTTTCGTAGGCGGAATCTCTCCTAGTCTTGAGGGTGAGGAGATGAAGGTTTCTGAGCCGGGTTTCAAGGGTGGCGACAGAACTGATATCGAATTGCCTCAGGCTCAGCGCAAGGTGATGGAGATGTTGCATCGGGCTGGCAAGCGAGTGGTGTTCGTCAACTGTTCGGGCAGTGCCATTGCCATGGTTCCAGAAACAGAGAATGCGGAATCTATCCTTCAGGCTTGGTATCCGGGCGAACGGGGTGGAGAAGCCGTGGCAAAGGTACTCTTTGGCGAGGTGAATCCATCGGGCAAGCTTCCGGTAACCTTCTATAAGAGCGTGAATGATCTTCCTGATTTCCTCGATTATACGATGAAGAATCGCACCTACCGTTACTTTAGGGGCGAGACTCTCTTCCCATTCGGACATGGATTGAGCTATACATCGTATGAATATGGAAAGCCGACATTGAAGAAAGTTAAGAGTGAAGAACGAAGAGTGAAGAATGAAGAACGAAAAATGAAGAATTCTTCGGCTTATTCCTTGAGTTTCTCTTTATCTAATAAAGGTAATAGGGAAGGAACGGAAGTGGCTCAGGTTTACATCCGTAGAATGGATGATGCTGAGGGTCCTATCAAGACCTTGAAAGCTTTCAAGCGAATTACTTTGAAGGCAGGCGAGAAGCAGCAGGTAACCATCAGTCTGCCTCGTCAGAGTTTCGAAGGTTGGGATTCCCAGACCAATACCATGCGTGTGGTTCCCGGCAAATATCAGATCTTCGTAGGTGGTTCGAGTGCCGATGCTGCGAAGAATGTGATAGAAGTGAAAGTGAAATAAAATGCTTCAAGAGGGTGTGTCATAAGTCTGTGACGCACCCCTTTTTATTTTTTGCCTTTTCACAGATACGAAATCTTTAAAAAACATTTTTATTTATCGAGTAGGAGGTAAACACTAATCATAGGTGTTTATCTCCTACTTTCATGTTTACCGACCTCTCACACCACCGTACATGCGGTTCCGCATACGGCGGTTTCGTGCTTTTACACCTCACGGTGTGTGACAAGTTGTTTTCAGCCATCCCTTCGAGATACGTCACTTCTATTCTATTGTCGGATTCCGTCCTATCTTGTGAATAGAGAGTTCCTTTTCGGACATC
>NZ_NALQ01000009.1:0-110753 GCF_008680225.1 Prevotella sp. LMAG:51
CTTCATCGGGTCGGTGACGCCCTTCAAGAGATAGGATATCTTGAATTCTATCACGTCCTGCTGATGGTCGGCCACATATTTGCGGAAATCTTCCGCCGTATGCTTGCGTGCGAAACTGTCGGGGTCGTCGCCTCCCGGCAGCAGCAGCACCTTCACTTTCATCGCTTCAGCGAGGAGCATGTCGATGCCTCGCATGGCGGCATGGATTCCTGCGGCGTCACCGTCGTAGAGCAACACGATATTGTCGGTGAAGCGGTGAAGGAGCCGTATCTGATACACGCTGAGTGCCGTACCTGAGTTTGCCACCACATTCTCTATACCACACTGGTGCATGGAAATCACGTCGGTGTATCCCTCCACCATATACACGCAGTTCTCTTTGGCTATCGCCTTCTTTGCCTGGAAGATGCCATACAGTTCGCGTTCTTTGTGGTATATCTCCGAGTCTGAGGAGTTGATGTATTTCTGCTGCACTCCCTTTGTGCGGGAATCGAGAAGTCGTCCGCCGAAGGCCCTCACGTTGCCGTTGACTCCAATCCACGGAAACATCACCCTGCCCGAATATTTGTCTACGATTTCTCCGTTGTCACGCTTGAAGCATAGTCCGGTGGCTATGAGATATTTCTCGTTGAATCCCTTGCGCAGGGCTTCCTGCGCGAGGGCATTACGCGACGGAAGGGCGAAACCGAGATGGAATTTCTCTATTATGTCGTCGCGGAAACCGCGGCTGCGGAAATACTGCATGCCTACCGCTCTGCCATCTACATCGTTGAGGAGGATGTTGTTGAAATATTCCATCGCCCATTTGTTGACGATGAACATACTCTCACGGTCGTTCTGCTCCCGCTTCTCCTCTTCGCTCATCTCGCGCTCACGCACTTCGATGTTGTATTTGTTGGCGAGCCATTTCAGTGCCTCCACATACGTCATCTGCTCATGTTCCATGAGGAAACTGACGGGATTTGCCGACTTTCCGCATGAGAAGCAGTGGCAGATTCCGCGTGCCGGCGAGACATAGAACGACGGTGTCTTCTCGTCGTGGAAGGGGCACAGTCCTTTGTAGTTGGCGCCCACTTTCTTGAGCGTTACAAACTCAGAGACGACATCCACGATGTTTGCCGCATCCTTGATTCTTTCTATCGTAGCGTGGTCAATCATCTGCCTCCTTGTCTGCCTCCCTGAATATAGAGAAGTTCACACTTCCGTATTCTCTATGCTCCACGAAATTCGGATGCTGGCTGAAGTCGTTCTTCTTTCCATGTTCAAACACGAACACGCCTCCCGGCTTGAGCATTCCTGCCTTGAACACGAGCTCTGGCAGTGTTGGCAATTCCGGCAGGGCGTATGGCGGGTCGGCGAAGATGAAGTCGAACTGCTGCTTGCATCCCTTGATGAAGCGGAACACATCGCCACGTATCGTCACGCAGTTGCCGGCTCCGAGCTTTGCCACACATTGTTTGATGAAGGCATGGTGGTCGCGGTCGGCTTCCACGCTGATTACCTGCTGACAACCTCTCGACACGATTTCGAGCGATATGCTTCCCGTGCCGGAGAAGAGGTCGAGAGCTGTGGTGCCTTCGAAATCTATATATCCGTTGAGAACGTTGAAAATGTTCTCCTTTGCGAAATCTGTCGTGGGACGGGCTTTGAAGGTGCGGGGCACATCAAATCTCCTTCCCTTGTATAATCCTGTTATTATGCGCATTATATTATTGTTGTTAATGAGTGGACTTGCCGCCAAGTCCTGCCCATGTTCATTTCAGCAGTGCCGTCACCATATCGAAAGGCACACCTTCCTGCAAGGTCAGCGGATGGCGGTTGAAATCCGACGACGCCTTGATTTTGTATATGTTGGCTACAAAGCGATGGAGTTCTTCTATCAGAGCGTCGCGCTCCTTGAATTCGCCACACAAATAGATGTCGTCCTTCTTCTCGTTCATCGCCAGCTGATTCCATACCGAAAGGATGAAATATGCGGCATCGTTGGCATGCGCCACTTCGAACGTGTTGGAGAAGCGGAACCTGTTTTTGCGGAAGCTGCAAAGCTCCATCTTCCCGTCGTGGAAATAGCAATACAGTTTCTCGTTGTTGCCAGCCATACTGCGCCGCTGCAGATACTGCCATGTTGACCCACATACCGGATGCACCTTTATGTCGGAGAAATTGTCGGTGAGCACGAGTCTCAGGTCCTTGTTCAGCGAATACAGTGCCACGGCGTTCACCTGCGGCAGTATGGTGGCGAGCACGGCATTATTCTCCTGTCCCATCACGGTGTAGTTATAGAGCAGCTCCTTGCTGTGCTCGTCGTATTCGTCGATAGGCACCATCACCACCGGCGAGTCGAGAAGCACCTGCACTTTCCTCCATTTCGCCAGTCGGAGCGTATCGTCGCGCAACGCCTCTCTGAGGTTTGCCGCCATGGAGATTCCACCATTTATGGCGTATGGCACGAACGAGAATCCTGCACCATCGCCATTTCTGTATGCGAAGGCGAGTGATCCATGTCCCACTCTTATCATTAGTCGATGTTCCTGCTGTGATATGTTATTCCCAGTTTCCTGCATTGTCATTAGGTGTTGTGATGTCTCCAAATTTCATTCCCGGATATTCTCCCCTTCCGTTTGCCTCTTCGGTGAGCTCGCGAATGCTGTTCTCGTCGAGTCCTTGCAGATAGGCATCGTATGGCGCGCCGCATTCCATCACTGGCACTGCGGCTCCCGACTTGCCTGTATGCACCGAGGCTGAGAGCTCAAACTCCTGTCCTCTTGAATACGGCACGTAGCGCAGCGAATCGGCAAGCAGTCCGCTCCCGATGAGCTGTCTGAAAGACCCGGCGTATATTCCGAAGCGCTGTCTGTAGACTTTTTCCGCCTTGCGGATTTCCGTCAGCCGTTGTATGACTTCCGCCTCTCGCTGCTTACGCTGGTCGGCGAAGTGCATAGGACGCCTGACGCTCGCCCAACAGAGAGCGAGGAGCACCACCACGATGGCGGCAAGTATATGGTTGAGTTTTATTTTCATTCTTCTTGCCTTGCTATAAAGAAATCTTTAGCGTAACTTTGCACTCGTCGATAGAATATCGTAATATGCAAAATTACGGTAAATAATTTGTAATATCAAGAGTTTAGCTAAAAATAACCATGATTGAGGATGAATTAAGCAGGGCCATCACAGAAACCTTCGGCTTCTGCCCCACTGACGAACAGCAGGAAGCGATACGTACGTTCTGCAGGTTCATGACTTGTCGCGACGACCGTCCGGCGATGGTGATGTGTGGTTCGGCAGGTACCGGAAAGACGTCGCTCTCGGCGGCTATGGTCAAGACTTTGGCTCGCTTGCACCAGAGGGTGGTGCTGCTTGCTCCAACGGGAAGGGCTGCCAAAGTGCTATCCATGAATGCGGGAATGCCGGCATTCACCATCCACCGCAGGATATACCGGCAGAAGACTTTCACCGGCGACATGACGGGATTCAGCCTCAACATAAACAAGCAGCGTGACACGCTGTTTGTCGTTGACGAGGCTTCTATGGTGTCTAAAGACGGATTCGCTTCCGGTGGCGGTGCGCCGGGATTCGGCAGCGGCTGTCTGCTCGACGACCTCATGGAGTTCGTGTTCTCCGGCGACAACTGCCGGCTGATGCTTGTCGGCGACAGGGCACAGCTGCCTCCTGTCGGCGAAGAGGAGTCGCCGGCTCTCATGGCTGACAGTCTCGCCGCCAACTATTTCCTGACAATGCACAGTGTGGAACTGAACGAGGTGTTGCGACAGGCTCACGACTCCGGCATCTTATACAACGCCAACGTGATACGCCAGATGATAACCCACGACGAGGCTACACAGTTGCCCAAAATAAGGTTCAAGGCTTTTGCCGACATCCAGATGGTGCCTGGCGACGAACTGATAGAACAGCTTGCCGGCAGCTACTCTGAGGTGGGACTCGACGAGACAATGGTGGTGACTCGTAGCAACAAGAGGGCTAACGTATACAACAACGGCATCCGGGGCATGGTGCTCGGCAGGGAGGACGAACTGACACCTGGCGACATGCTGATGATTGTGAGAAACAACTATTTCTGGGTGGAACAGGAGGAGAAAAAGGCTCGTGAGGCTGCCAAATCATCGGAACCAGCTCCCAAGCCGCCTACTGCCGACATGGAGAAGACGCCTTTCTCATTCATCGCCAACGGCGACAGGGCGAAGGTGCGCCGCGTACGCAACATCAGAGAATTGTATGGTTTCCGCTTCGCCGACCTCGCCCTTGAATTCCCCGACTACGACAACTACGAGCTGCAGGCCACCGTCATCATTGACTCGCTGCAGTCTGAATCGCCATCGCTGACCCGCGAACAGAGCGAGCAGCTCTTCAATGGCGTCCTTGCAGACTATGCCGACCTTAGGCTGAAGAGCGAACGCATGGGACACGTGAGGTCTGACAAATACTACAACGCATTGCAGGTGAAATTCGCCTATGCCGTGACCTGCCACAAGGCTCAGGGCGGACAATGGGCACACGTGTATGTGGACCAAGGATACATGACCGACGACATGCTCACGCCCGACTATATCCACTGGCTATACACAGCCTTCACACGAGCAACGGAAAAACTGTATCTCGTGAACTGGCCTAAGACGCAGACAGAAGAGTGAACATGGCAACAGCTTTTGCAAAATGGTGATACCCCCAATACAAAGGGGATATGCAAGACGTGATACAGTCTGCATATCCCCTTAATATGTTGTATATATAAATTCTGATCCGCTTACTCTGCGGCACGGAAGTTCACCAAATCCTCGGCTATGAAGCTCTTGACATAGCAGCTGTGGCCGATTACCTCCTCCTCAGCATAGCGCACATAAACCTGTGCACTCTTGGCGAAGAGTTCCGGTGAGGCAGTAGCGTCACCGATGATGAGCAGCGACATGAGGATATCGGCAGTCATATCGTAGAGGCGACGGGCGAGGAAGTCGAGCACCTCCTGGTTTTCAGCCTGCTTCACGTATTCGAGCGACTGCTCGTAGAGCTCTATCATCTTTGCCACACGCACATGCAGCGGCTTCATGTCCTCAGACACCTCTCTCTCGAGCATCTCCTTCATGATGTTGAGATAGGTGCTGTTAGTGATGTAACGCAATGCAGCTACAACCTGCAGCTGTGTAGTACCCTCGTAGATAGAGAAGATACGTGCGTCGCGGTACAGGCGCTGACACTTGTATTCCATAATGAATCCCGAACCGCCATGCACCTGGATGCAGTCGTATGCATTCTGGTTGGCATACTCAGAGTTCATACCCTTTGCCACTGGAGTGAAGGCATCAGCAAGACGGGCATACTTCTTCTGCTCCTGACGCTCCTCCGGAGTGAGTTTGCGCTCACGGGAGATATCTTCGAGAGCCTTGTAGATGTCAACGTAGCGTGCTGTCTGATACAGGATGCTGCGACCTGCGTCGAGCTTTGCCTTGATACGGGCAATCATATCGTATACGGCAGGGAACTTCACGATAGCCTCGCCAAACTGCTTGCGGTCCTTGGCATAGGCAAGAGCCTCGTCGTAGGCTGCCTGGCTCACGCCGACAGACTGTGCGGCGATACCCAGACGGGCACCGTTCATGAGCGCCATCACATATTTGATAAGTCCCATACGGGTGCTTCCGCAGAGTTCTGCCTTGGCATTCTTGTATACCAGCTCACAGGTAGGTGAACCGTGGATACCGAGCTTGTTCTCGATGTGGCGCACGGTAACGCCACCCTGGTTCTTGTCGTAGATAAACATTGAGAGTCCACGTCCGTCGTGTGTGCCTGCCTCGGAACGGGCCAGCACGAGATGGATGTCAGAGTCGCCGTTGGTGATGAAACGCTTCACACCATTGAGCAGCCAGCATCCCTCCTCCTCGCTGTATGTAGCCTTGAGCATTACGCGCTGCAAGTCAGAACCGGCATCAGGTTCAGTGAGGTCCATACTCATGGTCTCTCCGGCACATACACGTGGAATATACTTCTGGCGCTGTTCCTCAGAACCGAACTCATAGAGAGTCTCGATACAGTCCTGCAAGCTCCAGATGTTCTGGAATCCGGCATCTGCCGTAGCCACGATTTCCGAAGCCATGGAATAAGGAGTGATAGGCATGTTCAGACCGCCGTAGCGGCGAGGCATTGAGATGCCCCAGAGTCCTGCCTGACGTGTAGCCTCGATGTTCTCGTATGTTTTCGAAGCATAGTGCATGCGTCCCTCCACGAGGTGTGGACCTTCGAGGTCAACAGCCTCACTGTTGGGTTCGAGGATATTGGCGGCGATGTCGCCGGTGATGTCGAGCACACGCTTGTAGTTCTCGATGGCATCGTCGAAGTCTACGGGTGCATCCTCATACTTGTCTTTGTCTGCGAAGTTGCGTTCCTTGAGCTCAACGACGCGTTTCATTTCCGGGTGATTGAGATAGAAATCAAATTCCGGATGGTCGCTATAATAATTAGCCATGATGTTCTTTACTTTGAGTTCTGCTTATAATACTTTATGAGTTTTGGAACGACCTCCTCCACAGTGCCGTTGATTACATAGTCGGCAATCTTGTTGATAGGAGCCTCAGGGTCGTTGTTCACGGAGATGATGATACCAGAGTCCTGCATACCTGCGATATGCTGGATCTGACCGGAGATACCACATGCGATATACACCTTTGGATGCACTGTCACACCGGTCTGGCCAATCTGGCGGTCGTGGTCTACCCATCCTGCGTCAACAGCCGCACGGCTGGCGCCCACCTCTCCGTGGAGTTCCTTGGCGAGTTGGAATAGCATGTCGAAACCTTCCTTGCTGCCCACGCCGTAGCCACCGGCAACGACGATCGGCGCACCCTTCAGGTTGTGCTTGGCAGCCTCAACGTGGCGGTCGATGACCTTCACCACATAGTCAGCCTCAGGCACATATTTTGCTACGTCCATATATACCACTTCATGCTTTGCCTCACCCTCGTATACGGCTTTCTGCATCACTCCGCTACGCACGGTAGCCATCTGTGGACGATGCTCCGGGTTTACGATTGTGGCAACGATGTTTCCGCCGAATGCCGGACGAATCTGATAGAGCAGGTTGTCATAATGCGTGCCGCTCTTCTTGTCGTCGAAATCACCGATTTCGAGCTGTGTACAGTCGGCTGTCAGTCCGCTTGTCAGCGATGACGACACTCTCGGACCGAGGTCACGGCCAATCACTGTTGCTCCCATGAGGCAGATCTGTGGCTTCTCCTCCTTGAAGAGGTTCACCAGGATATCCGTATGTGGTGCTGATGTGTATGGGAAGAGACCCTCTGCATCAAAGGCGAAGAGCTTGTCAACGCCATAAGGCAGTATCTGGTCTTCCACCTTGCCCTTGATGCCGGTACCGGCAACGATGGCATGAAGCTCCACACCAAGCTGGTTGGCGAGCTTGCGGCCTTTGGTAAGCAATTCCTGAGACACCTCGGCAACCGTGGTGTTCTCTATCTCGCAATATACAAATACGTTGTTCATCTCTTATCCAATAATCTTTTCGTCCAACAATTCTTTTATCATTCCCTCGATATCAGTGTCGGAAGCGGTGAGCGTCTTGCTCTCCTTGGCCTGGAACACGATATTCTTCACAGCCTTCACCTTGGTTGGCGAGCCGGCGAGTCCACACTGCTCCGGGTCGCCGTCAACATCGGCTACAGACCACTGGTTGAGCGTCAGATATGGGCGCTCGGCATAAAGCTCGGCGTATGGCATGTCGGCAGTGCGCTCCAAAGGCACGTTGGCACGCTTGTATTTCATCACGAGCTTGGCGTTGCAAGGACGGCAAGGAGCGGCGCTGCCGTTCACCGTGATGACGATAGGCATAGGAGCCTCTACGGTCTCCACTCCTCCGTCGATATGGCGACGGATGGTGAGCACGCCATTCTCACACTTCTCTATCTCCTCGGCATAAGTCACCTGAGAGAGTCCCAGCTTCTGTGCCACCTGTGGTCCCACCTGTGCGGTGTCACCGTCGATAGCCTGACGACCACCGATTACCACGTCGGCACCGCCGATTTTCTGGATTGCCGTGGCAAGTGCGTATGAGGTAGCGAGCGTGTCGGCACCGGCAAAGAGTCTGTCGGTCAGCAGCCATCCTGTGTCTGCTCCTCTATAGAGTCCCTGGCGGATGATCTCGGCAGCACGTGGAGGGCCCATGGTGAGGATACCCACTGTGGAGCCTGGATTCTGGTCTTTCAAACGTAACGCCTGTTCGAGGGCGTTCAAATCTTCAGGATTGAAAATTGCTGGCAATGCGGCACGGTTCACGGTGCCTTCAGCCGTCATGGCGTCTTTGCCAACATTGCGTGTGTCTGGTACCTGCTTGGCAAGTACAATGATTTTTAAACCCATATTATTCTGTTATAATGTAAAGTTCATGTTATACAATAGGTGCAAAAATACGATTTTTTTGTTGTGCTGCAAAGAAAAGCACGAAAAAGCTAACAATACAGGTTATAAAAAGACCTGTCTGCTACATTATGAAATGCTAATTTCCTATCATTATGCTGTTTATGACCTTGTCTTGTCAGCAAATGCCAAACCGTCCCTTTTTACTCCAAAAACAACAAAGCCCAAACCTGTCATCCGGAACATCGCCTGATGACTGGTTTGGGGTTAATGCTATATATATCTTTCCGTCAGCCATCCACTCTCCTATTACTTCTTGTCGTAAGCATGAAGAGGATAGTCGATGGTGAAATGCAGACCACGACACTCCTTACGCTCTATTGCCTGACGTGTGATGAGGTAGCCCACGTTTATCATGTTTCTAAGTTCACAGATATCCTTGCTCGCCTTCACCCTCTTGAAGAGCGACTCTGTCTCTTCATAGAGCAGGTCGAGACGGTTCCATGCACGTTTCAGTCTGAGGTCACTTCTCACGATGCCCACATAGTTGCTCATTATCTGTCCCACTTCCTTCACGCTCTGCGTGATGAGCACTTTCTCCTCATTGGTCAGGGTGCCCTGGTCGTCCCACTCCGGCACATGCACATTGAAGTCATATTCATCAATGTGTGCCAGACTGTGCTTTGCAGCCGCATCGGCATATACCACAGCCTCGATGAGCGAGTTGCTTGCCAGACGGTTGCCTCCGTGAAGTCCTGTGCATGAGCATTCGCCGATGGCATAGAGGCGCTTGATGCTCGACTCGCCGTTGAGGTCCACCTTGATGCCGCCGCACATATAATGGGCTGCCGGCCTTACGGGGATATACTCCTTGGTGATGTCGATGCCGATACTCAGACATTTCTTGTATATATTCGGGAAATGATGCTTTGTCTCCTCCGGATCCTTGTGGGTCACGTCCAGACACACATGGTCGATACCGTGTATCTTCATCTCCTTGTCGATGGCACGCGCCACGATGTCGCGGGGAGCGAGACTCAACCGCTTGTCGTATTTCTCCATGAACGACTCTCCGTTGGGCAGTCGCAGGATGCCGCCGTAGCCTCTCATCGCCTCTGTGATGAGGTATGCGGGATGGGTCTCTTGCGGATTATACAGTGATGTGGGATGGAACTGCACGAACTCCATGTCCTGCACCGTTCCCTTTGCGCGGTATACCATTGCCTCTCCGTCGCCGGTGGCTATCACGGGGTTTGTGGTGGTCTGGTACACGGCTCCGCACCCTCCGGTACACATCAACGTGACCTTGCTCAGATACGTGTCCACCTTCTGTGTCTCCGGGTTCAGCACGTAAGCGCCATAACACTGTATGTTCGGCGTGCGGCGCGTCACCACGATTCCGAGATGGTGCTGCGTTATTATCTCTACTGCGAAATGATTCTCCTTGATGTCGATGTCCGGATTGCTGCGCACGGCCTCCATTAGTCCTCGCTGGATCTCAGCTCCTGTGTCGTCGGCATGGTGCAGGATACGGAACTCAGAGTGTCCTCCCTCACGGTGCAGATCGAAGCTGCCGTCTTCCTTGCGGTCGAAGTGCACTCCCCACTTCACCAGTTCATCAATCTGCTCCGGTGCATTCCTTACCACTTGCTCCACAGCTTCCACATCATTGATGTAGTCACCGGCTATCATAGTGTCTTCGATATGCTTATCGAAATTGTCTATCTTGAGATTCGTCACCGATGCCACTCCTCCCTGGGCGAAGTATGTATTCGCCTCATCGAGCGTTGTTTTGCAGATCAGGCATATCTTGCCTTTGTGTTCTCTTGCTACCTTTAGCGCATAGCTCATTCCGGCGACGCCGGCACCGATAATGAGAAAATCGTATTTATAAACCATAAAGACGTTTGTTTTAATCAATGCAAAAGTAATAAGATTTTCTTAAAACGGATAAATATCGGAGGCTTTTTGTAGGTTATTACATTCTTTAATAGTAATTATTCCACTTTTTCGCCCAAAAGTTCGTAATTTTGTATGCGTTATGGAATTTGGAGTACCATAGCAGCGACTTTTTCCTGTTGCTTTTCCATTGGCACACCAACATCAAACCCATCTGAACATATCAATAAATGAAAAAGAGAAAACTGTTTGCAAGTGGCATAATAAGTCTTGCGGCGCTGTTGCTGCTTCCGATGTATGCCACCGACGAGGTCACTCATTGCGCATTTGCCCAAGAGACCTGCCTCAACGAAATATTCAATGACGACGACACCGTAATCGTAGACACCGTCGACGTGGACACCATGACGATTGGCATCCAGCAGAACGACTCCACCGACGAGGCGTCTGACGACGGTGACGACATCGACGACGACGAGGACCTGCCGTGGCCGGAGAACGTGAGACACAGGATTGAGAAGATTTTCGACAACACCACGATATTCAACACCTCGATGGTGGGAATGAAAATCTACGACCTCACCGCCGACTCCACTATCTACGAACGCAACGCCTCTCAGCTGATGCGCCCTGCCAGCACTCTGAAGATGATGGTGGCGGTGACGGCTATCGACCGTCTGGGTGCAGGCTACGAACTGAAGACGCGCATGGCATATACAGGCAGGACAGACAGTCTGACGCTCCGCGGAAACCTGTATGTGAAAGGTGGCTTCGACCCCACGATAGGGAGCGACGACATCGCCGAGTTTGCCGACAGCGTGAAGGCGCTCGGCATCGACACCATCGACGGCAACATATATCTCGACCTCACGATGAAAGACAAGGACCGTCTTGGCGAGGGTTGGTGCTGGGACGACGACAATCCTGTGCTCTCTCCACTGCTCGCCGGCAGGAAGGAGGAGTTCGGCGAGAGACTGCAGAGGAAGCTCAGACAGAATGGTATCACCGTGACAGGAACGTGCAGCAACGGTTCGATGCCCTCCGGCGCTCACACCTTATATATAAAGCGCACCCCATTGCTCGAAGTGATGCGCCGCCAGCTGAAGCGCAGCGACAACCTCTATTCTGAAGCGATATTCTATCAGCTGGCTGCCGAAGTGGCAGGACGCAACACCGCATCTGCAAGACATGGCAGACAGGCGGTGAACGCCATAATATCCAAGGTGGGCAGGAGGCCTTCGGCATATTATATCGCCGACGGCAGCGGACTGTCGCTATACAACTACGTGTCGCCGGAACTGGAAGTGGACTTCCTGAGATATGCCTACCGCCATCCTGAAATCTACGACAACATGCTGCCTTGCCTGCCTATAGCCGGAGTGGACGGCACTCTCTCGAAACGCATGCGGAAAGGGGCAGCACATGAGAACGTGAAGGCAAAGACGGGCACGGTGACAGGTGTCAGTTCGCTCGCCGGATATCTCACCACGGCCAACGGTCACCGCATCTGCTTCTCTATCATAAACATGGGAATCAGACATTCTTCTTCTGGCAGGAACTTCCAGGACAAGGTCTGTCAGGCTCTCTGCAAATGACGGTGGGACGGACATCTGACTTTTACGGACTCCCCGAAGCGGCATCCGTCTTTTCATCCCGAAACGGCAATCAGACAGTCTCGGGGCTTGACATACAGGATAAAAAAACGACAACTAGAGCATAGGAAACGCAAGTACTGAAGCGGTACGACAATAACAAAGATGAAGAAGCAAAGAGACAACTACACTTTTCTCACTCACGCTCCCGTACACAGGGTGATTGTAAGCATGGCGGTACCCACCATAATATCAATGCTGGTGACAAGCATATACGGAATGGTCGACACATACTACGTGGGACAGATAAACACGCAGAGCACTGCCGCCGTGGGCATTTCATTCTCTATAATGACCATCATACAGGCAATCGGATTCTTCTTCGGACACGGTTCGGGCAACTACATATCACGGATGCTCGGCGCAAAGCGCACCGACGAGGCGAAATATATGGCTGCCACAGGACTTGTGGGCAGCGTGGCTTTCGGTCTGGCGGTTGCAGTGGTGGGACTGGCGTTTCTTTCCGACATCTGCATATTCCTCGGTTCCACGGAGACCATTCTGCCATACGCGGAACGATACCTGGGCATAATCCTCGTGGGAGCGCCGTTCATGACGGGTGCCTTCACGCTGAACAACCAGATGCGCTTTCAAGGCAACGCCAAATATGCCATGTATGGCATACTCAGCGGTGTGGTGCTCAACGTGGTGCTCGCACCGATACTGATATTCTATTTCTGTCTGGGAATAACGGGGGCTGCCGTGGCTACGCTCGTGAGCCAGACGATGAGTTTCTTCATACTGTTCAACATGACTCGCCATCGGGGCAATATAGCCATTGAACTAAGGAACTGCCGTCTTTCGGGCGCCTTCGCCAAGGAAATAGTCATCAACGGCACTCCGTCGCTCTCACGACAGGGACTGGCGAGCGTTGCCACGATAATGCTGAACATCGCTGCGGGGGCTTACGGCGACGCTGCCATAGCGGGAATGTCGATAGTGACGAGGATTTCCAATTTTGTGTATGCCGGCATTGTGGGACTGGGACAGGGATTCCAGCCGCTTTGCGGATTCTGCTGCGGAGCGAAGCTGCTCGACAGGATATACGAGGGCTTTGTTTACTGCATAAAGATAGGCACGGTGTTCTTCCTCGCCATCACCATAATAGGCTTCATATTCACGGAACCCATAATATCGGTATTCCGCGACGACCCTGCCGTAATAGCCGTCGGCACAGCGGCTTTCCGCTGGCAGCTCATCACCTACCCTCTCATCGCCACCATCATCCTCACCAACATGCTGTCGCAGACGGCACGCAAACCGATGCGTGCCAATCTCGTGGCCGCCTCGCGCAGCGGTATGTTCTTCATCCCGGCGGTATTCATCCTCCCATTGTTTCTCGGTCTGCAGGGCGTGGAGATGAGTCAGGCGGTGTCCGACCTCTGTTCGTTCCTCCTCTCAGTGCCTGTGGCATGGAGCGTGTTCCGCGATCTGAAAAAGGATTTCGGGAATGACCATGGTTAACCCCAGAATCCAGGCTAGCCATAATGCCAGATTCTGGACTAACGAAAAATGTTTTTCTCCGGAAAAGTGTCAAAGTATCATTTTCCGGTTCCCTTCAGCATCCAAAGTCAAACAAGCCAACAAGTTACCGTTATGACACTTTTCTGAATGCTTTACAGAAAAGTATCATAAAAGTATCATTGAAGTATCATGCCGCTTTGCGCCACCCGGAGATTTCCAAACCACAATCATTGGCAAGGATAACAAAACCTCATGAAACAGGCAACGATTGTGCCCAACCGGGGCAAGCAGCGTTCTCAAGTGGGGCAAGCAGCGTGCCCCAAGTGGGCAAGCAGCGTGCCCAAAACTGAGCCCAAAGTTTCCATAAGAAGAAACACCCGTAAAGGAAATGAAAAGAAGCGGCATCTGAACAAACTCTTTCCTGTTGATGAGGAATGACATTATGCTTACTCGTCGATTTTTTCATACATAAAGGATGTTCATCATATACAAATTGATCGAGTCATTGGATAACAATAAATTATCCAATGCTTGAGAATGCCCCTTTATGGTATTGCCATGGAGCGTTTTTTGTAAAAGACTTGCCGTTTATTCAAATAATCACTATATTTGCAATAGAATGCAGCATATCGCATCCTACATGGATGAATAACAGCAAAACAAATGACCATGGCACAGGCTAGAAAATATCCGATAGGCATACAGACGTTCAGCGAGATTCGGGAACGTAACTATCTTTATATCGACAAGACGCAGTATCTTGTGGATTTCATCGACAAGGGTTATAAGTATGTTTTCCTGAGCCGCCCGAGGCGGTTCGGCAAGTCGCTGTTTGCCTCGATGATCCATGCTTATTACGAGGGGCGCAAGGACCTGTTCGAAGGCCTCGCCATGGGAGAGTATGAGAAAGACTGGGTTAAGCATCCCGTGCTGCACTTCGACATGAGTGCAGCCAAGCACATGGACAAGGACATGCTCGAGCGTTATCTTGCCGACATGCTCACCGACCAGGAAGCCGTTTTTGGCTACAAGAGCGAAAAGCAAGACCCCAACATTCGCTTGAAAGACCTGGTGGTGACGGCAAACAGGCTAACAGGCCGGAAAGTGGCGCTCATCATCGATGAGTACGACGCGCCGCTGCTTGACGTGGTGCACGAGGAACTGAACCTTGTCGCCCTGCGTCGCGCAATGCAGAACTTCTATTCGCCCATCAAGTCGCTCGACCCGTATCTTGAGTTCGTGTTCCTCACGGGCATCACCAAGTTTGCGCAGCTCAGCATCTTCAGTGAGCTGAACAACCTGTTCAACATATCCATGTACGACAAGTATTCCGCCATCTGCGGCATCAGCAGCGAGGAGCTCCACACTCAGATGCTGCCCGATGTGGAGCGCCTTGCCGAGCACCTGCACCTCAGCGTGGACGAGACATTCGAACGGCTCAAGCGGAAATACGACGGCTATCATTTCAGCAAGAACTCTGAGGATGTGTACAATCCGTTCAGCTTGATCAAAGCCCTTGCCTCAGGCGACATCGGCGACTACTGGTTCGACTCGGGCACGCCCACCTACATCATCAAATTGCTCCAGAAATACAATGTCGGCTTGCGCGACCTCACTGGCCAGGACGCCGGAGTGAGCGACTTCGACGTGTCGCCAGAGAACATGACCACCGCCCTTCCGTTGCTCTACCAGAGCGGCTACCTCACCATCAAGCACTACGACCCGATGATCGACCTCTACACGCTGGGCTATCCCAACGAGGAGGTGCGCACGGGCATGGTGCGCTCGCTTGCCGCCAACTACCTCACGCCGGCCGAGGGCACCAACAGCAGTTTCGTCATCAAGTTTGTCAAGGCGGTCATCGCCGACGACATGGAGCAAGCGCTCACGCTGATGCGCGCCTATCTCGCCGGCGTGTCCTACCGTCTGTCGAACAAGACGGAGCGCGACGTGCAGACCATCTTCTATCTGGTGTTCTCGCTCATCGGCTCGTTCATCAAGGTGGAGGAGGAAAGTGCGCACGGCAGGGCCGACGTGGTGATCACGCTGCCCTCGGTGGTCTACGTCATGGAGTTGAAGTTTGACGGCTCCGCCGACGCCGCGCTCCGCCAGATTGACGAGAAGGGCTATCTCATCCCCTATACAGCCGACGGCAAACGGCTGGTAAAGGTGGGCGTGAACTACAGCAGCGAGGAACGCACCATCACGGAGTGGCGGATAGAAGGATAGCTGCGACTCTTTATCAAAAAAAATTGAAAAGTATTTGCGTGTCTCAATCATTATAAGTGTCTTCGCTCCGATAATTCAAGTATCTCAAAATGAGGAGTAAACTGCACTGTAAGAAATGCTTCCAGTGTTGCCTTGTCAAATTAGTCCGTTGTCAATGGACCAATTACTATTTCATCACTGCCTGCTAAAACAGGTTCATTAATTCGTCCCGTTTTCTTCTTTTTCCAACATTATTTGGCGGTTTCCCATTAAAATTACATTACAAGACGCCTTTTTGTTTAACATTTATAGGGTTATTAAACATTAATTTGTATATTTGTGCAGTATTAATCAACTTTTACAAATTTAAGTATGAAAAATCATCTAAAACATCTCCTTCTCGTGGCTGTGCTGGCCATTGTCGGCACGGTGACGGCAGTGGCTCAGTCCACGCTAAGAGGTAAGGTAGTTGATGCGGAAAACAACGAACCGCTCATCGGTGCTACGGTAACCGTTAACGGCGTCAAGGTGGCAACCGACATCGACGGTGCTTTCACAGTGAAAGGCGTAAAGGGAACTGCAGAAATCACTGTAGACTACATCGGCTACAAGTCTAAATCCATGAAGACCAATGCCAGCAAGGGCGACATCGCCACCATCAGCCTGAAGCCAGATGGACGCATGCTCGACGACGTAGTGGTGACATCACAGGTGGCTGTGGCAAGAAAGACTCCGGTGGCTGTGTCTTCCGTTCCGCTCTCGTTCATCGAGGAGAAAATCGGAACACAGGAGTTCCCCGAAATCCTCAAGTCTACCCCTGGCGTGCATGCCAACAAAGAGGGTGGTGGCTATGGCGACTCTGAGATATACATGCGTGGATTCGACAACACCAACATCGCCGTGATGGTGAACGGAGTGCCTATGAACGACATGGAGAACCAGAACGTATACTGGTCTAACTGGGCTGGTCTGACCGACGTGACCCGTTCTATGCAGACACAACGCGGACTCGGTGCTTCAAAGGTGTCGGCACCTTCTGTAGGTGGTACCATCAACATCATCACAAAGTCTATCGAGGCAAAGAAGGGCGGATCGATATATTATGGTATGGGCAACGACAACATGAACAAGGTGATGTTCACCGTTTCTACTGGTCTGTCAAAGACAGGATGGTCGATGACATTGCTCGGTTCAAAGACATGGGGCGACGGATACGTGCAGGGCACTGAATTCTCAGGCTACACATACTTCCTGAACATCTCCAAGCGTCTGAACGACAAGCACCAGCTCTCGTTCACCGCCTTCGGAGCTCCTCAGGAGCACTTCCAGCGCAAAGACGCGCTGACTCTCGCCGACTGGAAGATGACAGAGCAGGTGTGGGGAGTGAAAGACCACAAGTATAACCCTACTTACGGTTTCGACAGCAACGGCAAGATGCGCTCTGCCGAATATAACGTTTACCACAAGCCTCAGCTGAGCCTCAACCACCAGTGGCAGATCAACGACAATTCGTCGTTGAGCACCGTGCTCTATATGAGCATCGGCCGTGGATACGGATACAGCGGACAGGCGAATACCGACTACGGATACTCTTACACCGACTGGTATGGAGCATACAAGGGAGTGATGCAGAACAAGTTCCGCAAGGCTGACGGCACATTCGACTATGGCGCTGTAGAGGAACTGAACGCCAACAACGAGAACGGTTCTATCATGGTGATGACAAAGGCGAAGAACTACCACAACTGGTATGGACTCGTTTCTACATACAACACCAAACTGACAAAGGACATCGACTTCTACGGTGGTGTAGACTTCCGCTTCTACAAGGGCACACACACCAACGACATCGTTGACCTCTATGGAGGCAAATATTTCATTGACAGCACCCGCAAGTCGGTGAAACCTGAAAACAACGCCAATGCCGCAAACCAGAGCTGGGTATACCAGAAGCTCGGCGTGGGCGATGCTGTATATCGCGACTATGACGGACACGTGGTTCAGGAAGGTGCCTTCTTCCAGGCTGAATACTCCAAGAACGGTCTCTCTTCATTCCTCTCTGGTTCGCTCTCAAACACTTCTTACTGGCGTTACGACCGTCTCTACTACGACAAGAAAAACGCTGAGTCTGAGACCAAGAACTATCTCGGCTTCACCGTGAAGGGTGGTGCCAACTACAACTTCAACGAGCATCACAACGCATTCTTCAACGTGGGCTACATCAGCCGCGCTCCTAAGTTCAACTACGGTGCGTTCCTCTCATTCGCATCAAGCAACGTGACTAACCCTGACGCCAAGAACGAGAAAGTAGTATCATTCGAACTTGGCTACGGCTACCGTCTGAAGTGGCTGCAGGTTGACGTGAACGCTTATTGGACAAAGTGGCTCGACAAGACAATGGCAAAGAGCTCTACAGTGGGCACGGCACAGGTTGACGCCTTCGTGAACATGACCGGCGTGAACGCCCTGCACAAGGGTATCGAAATCGAGGCAAAGGCAAGTCCGCTCTACTGGCTCGACGTGAACGCCATGTTCTCTATCGGCGACTGGAAATGGGACAGCAATGCCAAGGGATACGTGTTTGACTACAACGGACAGCCTCTCACAAAGGACGGAAGCATAGCAAGCGGTATCGGAGCAGAAGATCATCTCTCTACGGGTATCAACCTGAAGGGTATCCATGTTGGCGGCGCCGCTCAGACAACGGCAGCTCTCGGCGCTACAATCAAAATCGGCAAGGAGATTCGTATCGGTGCCGACTGGACTCTCTACGCCCGCAACTATGCCTACTATTCTATCTCGGGCAGCAACCTCTCGCTGGGCAAGACAAACACCGTGGCTGACCCATGGAGAGTGCCTACAGCAAGCCAGTTCGACCTCAACGCATCTTACAAGTTCAAGATTGCAGGTCTGAACGCCACAATCTCGGGCAACGTGAACAACCTCTTCGACTATCAGTATCTGGGCAAGGTGTGGAACCCAAGTTCCGGCACTGCAACAAAGGACAACATCTACGGATTCTATGCCTTCGGACGCACGTTCAGCACAAGACTGAAAATCAATTTCTAATCAACCGTATACATTATATATATATAACATTAGAAGAATATGAAAAAGATATATTTACTGTCGGCTGTCGCCCTGCTGTCGCTTACCGCGTGTAACGACTTTGAAGACCAGTTTCATATCGGCGACCAGATTACCGACGTGAAGAAGGATTTGCCAATAGTGCTCGAGGATGGCGACTACACCGCCATCGCCAATCTCGCAGCCAACAAGGCTCTCGCCGCACAGCTCGACGAGCAGAGCGGAACTACAGCGTATACCGACGCGTTGAATAAACTCGGCACACAGAAGTATTTCGACAATATGATTACCGCCGACCAGTTCCTGCCGGCATTCATCAACAACAAATATCCTGCTGCCGACCTGGGCTCTACGTTCAAGGTGACATACAACGAGTATTGCGGAAAATCGGAATATCTCGCCGACTTCGACAACATGAAGGGTGAATACACTCTGACTGCCGACGACTACAACACGATCTGGGACGGTGCGTCAACGGCTACATACCTCACTCCTTCTACAGAGAACAAGATAGCTGCCGCACTGAAGACAGCAAAAGCCGATGCCAAGGCTGGCGACATCATGGTGGTGAACTACTCTTACTCTGAGTTTGAACCTGCCGGCGGAGGCTCTCAGCCAGAGAGTCAATACACCAAGATTTCTGACGTCATCGCAGGTGGCGTGGGTACTTACACCGTGAAGGGCAAGGTGCCGGCAGTTTACAGCCGCGGCTTCCTGCTCTACGACGGAACCGGTTATATCCTCGTATACAAGACCAGCGACGTGAAGGTTGGCGACGAGGTGGCTGTTAGCGGAACGACCACAGAATATGGCGGCCTGCAGCAGTATCCTACCGACGGCACAGAGGTTTCTGTATTGAAGGCTGGCAACGGCACATACACACAGCCTAAGGCTAAGACCATGGGCAGCGCCGACTTTGAGGCTTATGCCAATGCCCCTTACGTGGCATACGTGACATATACCGGCAAACTGACAATCAACGGCAACTACTACAACGTGGCTATCGACGGAACTGAGAAGCAGGGAAGTCTGGCTTACGTTCCGGAAGGAATGGTAAGCGCCGACCTCAACGGCAAGAACGTGGTGGTTTACGGATACACCGTAGGTTCTGCTTCCAAGGGCAAATACGTGAACACCATGGTGACAAGCGTTGCAGAGGCTGCTTCGGGTGCCAAGATGAACGGAATGCGCCGCGCTGCCGCTTCGAAGGCTAACAAGTCGGTGGTATACAAGTTTGACGGCACTGCATGGAAGACATACACCACTTCTGACGCCAAGGTGATGGCTGTTCAGCCTGCTATGTATGAGGCTGTAGGCTCTACCACAATCGGCAAACCTGCCAACTATCTGCCTCAGCTGCTGCAGCAGGCTTATCCTTTCGCCGCTGACGGACAGAAGGTGGCTGTGGTATACCGCAAGTCGGCTACGGCAATGGCTGTAGTGGAATACACATATTCTGCCACTGAGGGATGGGCAGAGTCTAAGGTATACAAGAAGGAGACCACCACTTTCGCCAACACCGAGAATGGCTATGAGGCTCAGATAAGCATGTATCTCAACGAGTCGCTGCTCGGCAACGAGGGTGGCTTCGTGGCATACAACATCAACATCGGCACACTGAGCTACGTATGGTCTAACACCGCGGCTTACGGATGGAAGGCTTCGGCATTCGCCAACAAGGTGAACCAGGCTGCCGAGAGCTGGCTCGTTTCGCCTGCACTCAACATGAAGAAGGGCAAAGACCCTGTAATCTCATTCGAAGAGGCACTCAACTTCCTGGGTTCTAACAACCTGACTGACTTCATACAGGTGAAGGTGTCTACCAACTTCGACGGCACCGACGTGAAGGCTGCCACATGGGAGGACGTGGAGTTTGACCCGGCTACACGCTCTGCCGGCGACTCTTGGAGCTTCGTAACCGTTGGTCCTGCTTCGCTCGCAAAATATGTAGGCAACACTATCCATATCGCCTTCGTATACAAGAGCACTGACGAAGTGGCTCCTACATACGAGTTCAAGAACATCGTGGTGAAGGAGAGAGACGCTGAATAACAGTAATTTCCCCGAATATCAAAGCGGCAATCAGAAACCGGGTCTTCGATGACTTGAGATTCTCATTACCGCTTTGAACAGAATCATAAAAAAGAAGGATGCCAAAGCGACATCCTTCTTTTTTTATGATTTAACCCAAATCGGTCATTAGGGCTTGCTTGGATTTTGTTTCGTCTTTCAACCTCAATCGGGCATCAATTCATATCATCCGCAAACGGCGTCTTTCAGTTGGGAGAGTGCCTGTGTGAGGATGGCGCGCGGCGTTGCCACGTTCATTCTCATGAAGCCTTCGCCACCCTTGCCGAACATCTCTCCGTCGTTGAGGGCGAGACGTGCCTTGTTGACAAAGAGGTCGATGAGCCGGTCGTGATTGAGACCGAGCTTGCGGCAGTCGAGCCACACCAGAAATGACGCCTCCGGTCGCAATGGCCGTATCATCGGCAGATGTTCACGGCAGTAGTCTTCCACATAACGGATGTTGTCTTCCACATAAGCGAGCATCGCCCTGCGCCACTGCTCTCCTTGCTCAAAGGCGGCGATGGTGGCGATGGGCGAGAACATGGGTGCCTCGTTAAGTTCGTTGGCGGCGAGCCACGAATAGAACTTCTTCCTTATCTCTGGGTTGGGGACTATCGAATAGGAGCTGACGATGCCTGCAATGTTGAAGGTCTTCGACGGTGCTCCGAATGTGATGCTACACTGGGCAGCCTTCTCTGACGCCGTGGCAAAGGGCACGTGCTTGTTGCCCCACAGAGCCATGTCGCAGTGTATCTCGTCGGAAATGACTATGATGCCGCGGTCGTAACAGAAGTCGGCAAGGCGTGCCAGCGTCTCCCTGCCCCACACTATGCCTGCCGGGTTGTGAGGATTGGAGAGTATAAGGAGACGGCATTTCTCGTCGGCTACCTCTGCAAGGTTGTCGAAATCCATCGAATATGTGCCGTCGGCATTCTCCTTCAGCGGATTATACACCACTTCTCTGCCGTTTCCCTCTGGAGTGAGGCGGAAGGGATGGTATACCGGCGGCTGGATTATCACCTTCTCGTCGGGATTCGTAAACACGTTTATCACCATTCCGATGCCTTTCACTATGCCCGGAATGTAGCTGAACCACTCCAGCGGCACCTCCCACTGATGGTGGTCGCGTATCCATCGCTGCACGGTGGGCCAGTATTCCTTCGGCTCCACGGTGTAGCCGAAGAGTGAATGGTCGAGGCGGCGGCGCAGGGCATCGGTGATGAACTGCGGTGTCTCGAAGTCCATGTCAGCAACCCACAGAGGCAACAGGTCACCTCTGCCGTAGCGCTCCTCAAGCACCTCGTGCTTAAGGTCGCCACTGCCCGAACGGTCTATTATCTTATTGAAATCGTACATATCAAACTCTATGTGTGCTGATTTTTTGTCGTTGTCTTTATCCTCTGCCGGCAATCACCGGCAGCAAGGGGCATATATCAGCGCTCCACAGCCTGCTTGATATCCTCGAACACGTCGTCCATATCTTCCAGTCCCACTGAAATACGCACCGTAGTGTCGAGCACGTCCATCTTTCTGCGCTCCTCGTCGGAGAAGTTTCCGAAGATGGTGCTTGCCGGATGGATGGCGAGCGTGCGGTTGTCGAAGAGGTTTGTGGCACGGCGGACGAGCTTCAGATTGTTTATCATGCTGAAAGCGGCTTCCTTGCTCTCCAGGTCGATGGTCATCATCGCTCCGGCAGTCTTGCCATATTGTGCCACGGCAATATCGTGGAACGGATTGTCGGCGAGTCCAACATAGTTTACGCTCTTTATCTGTGGCAGCTCACGCAGTCTGTTGGCAAGATAGATGGTGTTCTGGCTCTGCACTCTGTAGCGGGCATCGAGGGTCTCCAGTCCGAGCGACTGCATGTATGCCACGTGGGGAGTCATGTAGGCACCGAAGTTGAAGAGCATCTCGTTCTTCACCTTGTGGCCGAATCCCTCTGCCGTGCCGTAGTCGATAATGAGTCCGCCGAGGGTGGTGGCACCGCCTGAGAGGTATTTCGTGCTCGACACCACCTCGATGTCTACGCCGAGGTCTTTTGCCGAGAACTGTGTGAACGGTATCACCGTGGTATCGGCAATCAATGGCACGCCATACTCATGGGCTATCGCCGAGAGAGCCTTCAGGTCTGCCACTTCCATCTGTGGGTTGGTGATAATCTCCAGGAATATGCAGCAGGTGTTGGCATCCATCTTTGAGCGCACCTCGTCGAGGTTGAGCAGATCGCAGGGACGTGCCTCAACGCCGAAGCGTGGCAGCGACTCGGTGATGAGCGAGAAGGTATTGCCGAACATGTGTCGTGAGGTGACGATATTCTTGCCTGCTGCCGAGAGGGCGAGTATTGTGTTGCTGATGGCAGCCATTCCCGACGACAGCGCCATCACATTGGCGGCTCCCGTCATTGCCTTCACCTTGTCTTCGAGATACATCACCGTTGGGTTGAGTACTCTGGAATAGTCTGGTGCTATCACTTTGCCTGTGAAGGCGTCCGCCATATCGGCGGCAGTGTCAAACTCGTATGCTGCGGTGTGGTATACCGGCATGCTCAGCGACCCGTATGCGTCGCGCTGTCCAAATGGCGTGTCAATAGCCTTTGTCTGATTTTTCATCGTTTCTATTATAAGTTTGTGTTTATTTCCGAACTGCAAATTTACAGTAAAAATGACGGTTTATGACCAACACGTAATGTTTTTATACTTTTTTATAGCTCAACCCAAACCGGTAATCGTAATTGTCCATCGGAACTGTATGTCAGTCGGAAACGGGACGCACTGAATACAAGCAAACCCTAACGAACGATTGGGGGAGGTATAGTCTTTTCTCGCATAACGCAATGGTTTATTCTTAAAGTTTGTTTGTGTTGCAAGCAATTTGCTTTATCTTTGCATAAGATAAGCTTTTGTGGTGTAACAATATTGTAACATCACTGTAACAATTATGAACTAGTATGAAACTACTTTTGCACCGTAACAATAAAAACTCAGGAAAAGATGGAAACGAAAAACCGCATTTTAGTAGTTGACGACGAGCAGGACCTCTGCGAGATTCTGAAGTTCAATCTTGAAACGGAAGGCTACGAGGTGGACACTGCAAACTCTGCCGAAGAGGTGCTGGAGATTGGAGCGGAGAAATACGACCTGCTGCTGCTCGACGTGATGATGGGAGCGATGTCGGGATTCGCACTCGCAAAAAAACTCAAAGACGAACCGATGACGGCTAACATACCTATCATCTTCCTTACGGCAAGAGACACGGAGAACGACACGGTGACTGGATTCAACCTCGGTGCCGACGACTACATCTCAAAGCCTTTCTCCATCCGTGAGGTGCTGGTGAGAGTGCGCGCCGTGTTGAGAAGGACAAGCGATACGGGCTATGCCCCACACAACAACATCATCTCATATCAGGGACTGGAACTCAATCTCGACAAGAAGACGGTGGCTATCGACGGTGAGGAAATACCGTTCACCAAGACGGAATTTGAAATCCTGCATCTGCTGCTCGACGAGCGTGGCAGGGTGTTCTCACGTCAGGAACTCATCGACAGGGTGTGGCCAAAGGATGTGCTCGTGCTCGACCGCACGGTGGACGTAAACATCACGCGACTGAGAAAGAAGATAGGACGTTTCTCCAAGTGCATCGTGACGAGACTCGGCTTCGGATATTATTTCGACGCATAGCATCATCATACATCCGTATAATGACGGCAAGGCTGATTCCCTTGTCTACTGATAACTAACCCCCATCCACTATGTCAAGGACATCCGTAGGAAAAAAACTGTATTTCAGCGTCATCGCCGTGTTCATCGCCTTTGCCGCTGCATTCATCGTGTTCCAGCACGAGAGAGAGAAACAATACAAGATCGACATGCTCGACACCCGTCTGCAAGACTACAACGAGCGCATGGCTGAAGTGATGAGTCTCGACAAGAGCCACTCAGAAAGAGACCTCGACGAATACGTGAAGCGCCACTACAAGTCGAAAATCAGAGTGACACTGGTCGATATGAAAGGCAACGTGCTCTACGACAACAGGTTCAAGAACTACCATCAGCTCGAAAACCATCTCAACCGAAGCGAGATAAGACAGGCTCTCAACATGGGCCACGGATTCTCAATCGACCGCAAGAGCAGCACGCTCGGAGAGTCGTTCTTCTATTCGGCTACATACTTTCCACACCAGAAATTCATCATCCGCACCGCACTGCCCTACGACAACAGCCTCATCAGGACTCTGCAGACCGACCAGCACTACATCTGGTTTGCCCTCGCCGCAATGCTTATCCTAACCTTCTTGCTCTTCCGCTTCACACAGAGGCTGGGGGCCAACGTGACGAAGCTACGCACCTTTGCAAACCGTGCCGATCACAACGAGAGCCTCGAGACGGAAGACCTCATAGAGTTTCCGAACGACGAGTTGGGAGAGATTGCCGAAAAAATCATCAAGATATACAAACGCCTGCAACACACCAAGAAGGAACAGGACATACTGAAGCGACAGCTCACCCAGAACATAGCCCACGAGCTGAAGACTCCCGTAGCGAGCATACAGGGTTATCTGGAGACCATCCTCGACAATCCGAACATCAGCGAGAGCATGAAGGCGCAATTCCTTCAGCGATGCTATGCACAGGCGCAGCGCCTCACGTCGCTGCTGCGCGACATCTCAACGCTGAACCGTCTCGACGACGCTCCCGACATGCTCACCGACTTCGACACCGTGGACATCTCGCAGATGGTGGCAAACATACAGAAGGAAACGGCACTACAACTCAAGGAACACTCGATGACATTCGACAACCGGCTGCCAGCCGACATACAGGTGAAGGGCAACCAATCACTGCTCTACAGCGTGTTCCGCAACCTCACCGACAATGCCATCGCCTATGCCGGCGAAGGATCCACCATCACACTGTCTGCCGAAAAGACAAGTCAACAGGTATGGCGTTTCACATTCTCCGACAACGGCGTCGGAGTGCCACACGAACACCTCGCACGCCTCTTCGAACGCTTCTACCGTGTTGACAAAGGACGAAGCCGCAAGATGGGAGGCACGGGGCTCGGACTCGCCATCGTGAAAAACGCCATACTCCTACACGGCGGAAGCATCAGCGTGAAAAACGCCTTGCCGCCCAACCACGGACTGATATTCACATTCACACTGAAATGACGACGTTCCGCAAACCATATTCATACGAAGACTGAAGCCCTTACTGCCGATTGCCGCTGAAACGCGCACAATTGGCAGTCAGGACTTAAAGCTTGTGAAAAACTTTTAAATCGCTTGTGGGTGCCAGTATATTTCATATCTTTGCCAAATGACAGCATATAGGAAACACGCCAAACCAATATAAACTAAATAACGGAGGAAAAATCATGAATGTAAACACAGGTATCAAGCAAGCACTGATCTTAGCCATCGGCATCATCGTGCTCGGATTTTTTGTAGACTCAGGACTTAAGAGTCTGGCTGGCAAAGACCGCAAAGTGGTAGTGAAAGGACTGGCAGAAAAGGAGGTGGAGGCAGACAAAGTGACGTGGCCTATCCTATCCAAGGAGTTGGGTGACGACCTGCCGGAACTATACCAGAAGATCAACACCACGACAAATAAAATACGCAAATTCCTGATTGCCAACGGAGTGAAAGACAACGAGATAATCGTGAACGCACCAGTGGTGATCGACCTCAACGCCGAACGATATGGCGCCAACCAACAGCCCTACCGCTACAACATCACATCCATCATCACCGTAACTTCAAAAAACGTGAATCTCGTGCGCAGCATAATCTCCCGACAGGGCGACCTGCTGAAGCAGGGCGTCGCCATCGTTGACGGCGGCTACGAGAACCCGGTGAAATACGAATATGTGGCATTCCGCCAACTGAAACCGAAGATGATGCAGGAAGCTATAGAGAACGCGAAAGTGACCGCCGAGCAGTTTGCCAAAAACAGCGACAGCAAGATAGACAAGATAATGAATGCCGACCAGGGACAGTTCTCAATCGAAGACCGCGATTCCAACACCCCATACATCAAGAAGGTGAGGGTGGTGACCACAGTGACATACTCGCTGAAAGACTGACCGGCTGCTGAATTACGCCGCTAATCTTGCATTTTATCATTAAATTTGCTAATTTTGCCCATCATTCCCATTAACATCACAATTTTAGCAACGACTATGAAAATACAGACAGCGACAAAGAGCCAGGCTCCAATCATCTCGCAACTCATTATGACGGCAATGACAGACGACTGTTGCCAGTATTTCGCCGGCGAACACCATACGCTTGCCGACTTCCGCTCCATGATGACATCGCTCGTGGAAAGGGAAGACTCACAATACAGCTATCTGAACACCCTCGTTGCCATCGACGACGACGGCAACGTGATGGGAGCCATAGTGGGCTACGACGGCGGAAAGCTGCATGAGCTGCGACAGGCATTCATAAACGCTGCCAAGGAATGCTTCGGCAGAGACTTCAGCCGGATGGACGACGAGACGCAAGCCGGAGAGGTGTATCTCGACAGCCTCGCCGTGATGCCCGACCACCGCGGCAAAGGCATCGCCACATCACTGCTGCGGGCAATGATAGAGAAAGCGGCAAAGGAGGGACACCCTGCCGTGGGACTGCTCGTGGACAAAGGCAACCCTAACGCCGAGAGACTGTATCTGCACGTGGGATTCGAATATGCCAACGATTCCTCGTGGGGCGGACATCCGATGCGCCACCTCGTATACAGGATAGATTAAAGAACAAAGACACATATCATGCAGGAAAGCAAATACCTCGTGGCAAACGAGAGAGATGCGCTGTGGGGACTCACGGTGAGCACCGTGGGCTACGACAAACTCAACCCCGGCGACCCATACCCCACCAGAGGCCACGCCGGAGGATACTACTTCGACGTGACAAGGGGACGGACGCTCGACGAATACCAGATGCTCTACCTACTCGACGGAGAGGGCGTGTTCTGTTCCGACCACGTGAAAGACCATCCGATAAAGGCTGGCGACATCTTCCTGCTCTTCCCCAACGAATGGCACACATACCATCCGCTCGCCTCCTCCCGATGGGAGAGCTACTGGATAGGCTACAGAGGAAAGAACATGGACGACAGAGTGGAACACGGATTCCTGTCGCCCGAAAAACCGGTATACCACGTAGGCTACTGTCCTGAGATAATAAGCCTCTACGAGTCTGCCATGCAGGTGGCAAAGCGCGAGGAGGCATACTCGCAGCAGTCGCTCGCCGGCATCGTGAACAATCTCATCGGCACGATGTATGCCAGAGAGCGCAACATCATCCTGAGCCGCGACCAGGACAAGGTGGACATCATAAACAAGGCTCGTCTCATGATACGCGAGAGACTGGAAAGCCGCATCACCATACAGGAGATAGCAGACCAGCTGGGAATGGGATATTCCAACTTCCGCAAGCTGTTCAAGGAGTTCACGGGCATCTCGCCGGCTCTCTACCAACAGGAGCTGCGACTGCAGAGGGCACGCGAACTGCTCTCCTCTACGCCGATAAGCATCAAAGAGATAGCCTACAGGCTGAACTTCGATTCGCCCGACTATTTCTCAAGCAAGTTCAAGGCGAAAGTGGGATGCAAACCAAGCGAATACAGAGAAAAGATGGGATAAAAATTAGGATTTGTTAATATTTTGTCGTACCTTTGCGGCATGATTTACACACAAGGAGCAGTTCTACACTAAAAGTTGACGGACTGCTCCATTTTCGTTTCCTTAATTCTAATAATACGCATTAATAAATACAAATATATTCAGAATAACAATTATCGATGAACAGTAAATTAGATTTCAAGCCGCAGCTCTTCACCACACTGAGGAACTACAACAAGAAGACTCTCATGGCCGACGTCATGGCGGGCATCATCGTGGGCATCGTGGCATTGCCACTTGCCATCGCCTTCGGTATCGCATCCGGAGTGACACCAGAGAAGGGTATCATCACCGCTATCGTGGCGGGATTCATCATCTCGCTGCTCGGAGGCAGCAAGGTGCAGATTGGCGGACCTACGGGTGCCTTCATCATCATCATCTATGGCATCATCCAGCAGTATGGCTTCGAGGGGCTCACCATTGCCACTCTGATGGCAGGTGCCTTCCTCATTCTGTTCGGAGTGCTGCATCTGGGCACCATCATCAAGTTCATCCCCTACCCCATCGTAGTGGGATTCACCAGCGGTATCGCCGTCACGATTTTCACCACGCAGATAAAAGACCTCTTCGGACTGAGCATCGACAAGGTGCCGAGCGACTTCATAGAGAAGTGGTGGTGCTACATCTGCAACTTCGGAACCATAGACTGGTGGTGTGCGGCAGTGGGAATACTCAGCGTGGTGGTGATTGCCGTCACGCCTAAGTTCAGCAAGAAGATTCCGGGATCGCTCGTGGCAATCATCGTGATGACCGTGGCAGCACTGCTCCTCAAGCAGTTTGCCGGAGTGACGAGCATCGAGACCATCGGCGACCGCTTCTCCGTGAGCAACGCCATCCCCGAAGCCCACATGCCTACAATAACATGGGACACGATAAAGGAACTGGTGCCACCGGCACTGACCATCGCCGTGCTCGGCGCCATAGAGTCGCTGCTCTCGGCAACTGTTGCCGACGGTGTTATCGGCGACCACCACAACTCCAACACCGAGCTGATAGCACAGGGTGTGGCAAACCTCGCCTCGCCTATCTTCGGCGGCATACCGGCAACGGGAGCCATCGCCCGCACGATGACCAACATCAACAACGGCGGAAAATCACCCATCGCCGGCATCATCCATGCCGTGGTGCTGCTGCTCATATTCCTGTTCTTCATGCCACTGGCAAAGTATATCCCTATGGCATGTCTTGCCGGAGTGCTCGTGATAGTGTCATACGGCATGTGCGGATGGCGTTCGTTCCTCTCGCTGATGAAGAATCCCAAGAGCGATGTCACCGTGCTTCTCATCACCTTCTTCCTCACCATCATCTTCGACCTCACCGTGGCTATCGAGGTCGGCCTCATCATAGCCTGTCTGCTCTTCATGAAGCGTGTGTCTGAGGTGACCGACGTGAAGTTGATAGAGAATGAAATCAATGAGGAGAGCGACATGATAAAGGGCAACCTGGAGCATCTCACCATTCCGGAGGGAGTGGAAGTGTATGAAATCAACGGTCCGTTCTTCTTCGGTGCCGGCAACCGTTTCGAGGAAGTCATGGCAGCGTTCGGCGACCGCCCCAAGGTGCGCATCATAAGGATGCGTAAGGTGCCGTTCGTTGACTCCACGGGTATCCACAACCTCACCAACCTCTGCGAGATGAGCCACAAGGATGGTATACAGGTGGTTCTCTCAGGTGTGAACCCTCATGTACACGCCGCCCTCGGCAAAGCAGGTTTCTACGAATCTGTCGGCGAAGAGAACATCTGCAGCCACATCAAGATTGCTCTGGACAGAGCTAAGGAGATTGTGGGAGAAAAGAAATAAGGAAACTGGAATCAGAAATCTGTGAGTGCTTAGTGTCCATCAGCCTGCGGCGATGGACACTGGTCTAAAATAAAAACACGGATTGCACGGAACACCACGGATTAATCATCACGGATTATTTTAGACTTATATTTTTGGATTTTATCTTGGATTTTCGTGGATTTGCGAGTGCTTGGGCACTCCCTTTTCCTGAAAGCATACGATAACATTCTATCGAGTACATCACCCTATCATACACCCAAAAGGAAGTGCCCAAGCACTTGCAAATCCTGCTAAATCCAAATCTCACTGACGAAATATCATCAAAAATGAATCCGTGAAAAGACTAATCCGTGTAAAGTCAGTGCTATCCGTGTTTCATTTTTTGATTTGTGTCCCTGCCGAAGGCTGGAGACACAACGGCAACACGGAATAAATATATCTGTGAGTGCTTAGTGTCCATCAGCCTGCGGCGATGGACACTGGTCTAAAATAAAAACACGGATTGCACGGAACACCACGGATTAATCATCACGGATTATTTTAGACTTATATTTTTGGATTTTATCTTGGATTTTCGTGGATTTGCGAGTGCTTGGGCACTCCCTTTTCCTGAAAGCATACGATAACATTCTATCGAGTACATCACCCTATCATACACCCAAAAGGAAGTGCCCAAGCACTTGCAAATCCTGCTAAATCCAAATCTCACTGACGAAATATCATCAAAAATGAATCCGTGAAAAGACTAATCCGTGTAAAGTCAGTGCTATCCGTGTTTCATTTTTTGATTTGTGTCCCTGCCGAAGGCTGGAGACACAACGGCAACACGGAATAAATATATCTGTGAGTGCTTAGTGTCCATCAGCCTACGGCGATGGACACTGGTCTAAAATAAAAACACGGATTGCACGGAACACCACGGATTAATCATCACGGATTATTTTAGACTTATATTTTTGGATTTTATCTTGGATTTTCGTGGATTTGCGAGTGCTTGGGCACTCCCTTTTCCTGAAAGCATACGATAACATTCTATCGAGTACATCACCCTATCATACACCCAAAAGGAAGTGCCCAAGCACTTGCAAATCCTGCTAAATCCAAACCAAAATCCAAATCTCACTGACGAAATATCATCAAAAATGAATCCGTGAAAAGACTAATCCGTGTAAAGTCAGTGCTATCCGTGTTTCATTTTTTGATTTGTGTCCCTGCCGAAGGCTGGAGACACAACGGCAACACGGAATAAATATATCTGTGAGTGCTTAGTGTCCATCAGCCTGCGGCGATGGACACTGGTCTAAAATAAAAACACGGATTGCACGGAACACCACGGATTAATCATCACGGATTATTTTAGACTTATATTTTTGGATTTTATCTTGGATTTGCGTGGATTCGCGAGCATAAATGCTCCCTTTTTCCGAATAATTAGTTACCTTTGCCTAAAGCATCCTTAATTCAAAACTAATCTGTTATGCTACTATACGAAGACCTTACATTCCAAATAAGAAAAGCGATATTCAATGTCTATAACTATTGGGGACCAGGACTTTTAGAGACTATATATGAAAAGTCATTGATGATAGAACTTGAAACTATGGGACTGAAAGTCGAATGTCAAAAACACATCCCTGTTGTATATAGAGGAAAGGATATAGAATGTGACTACAGATTGGATTTACTGGTTGAAGACAAGGTGATAATTGAATTGAAGGCGGTTGAAAACCTGCAGCCCATCCATAAGATGCAACTTTCTACGTATCTGAAAATTACCGGTAAACGCCTTGGCATCCTTGTAAATTTCAATACTTCTGATATTATACACAGCATCGTACGTATAGCAAACTAAGAGGAAGTGCTCCAACACTTGCAAATCCAACTGAATCCAGACCAAAATCCAAATCTCACTGACGAAATATCATCAAAAAATGAATCCGTGAAAAGACTAATCCGTATAAAGTCAGTGCTATCCGTGTTTCATTTTTTGATTTGTGGCCCTGCCGAAGGCCAGGGACACAACGGCAACACGGAAAAAATTATATCTATGATAATATAGTGTCCATACGCCTGCGGTGATGGACAAAAATTTAAACACAGATTTAACGGAGAACACGGATTTGGCTTTTTCACTGATTTTTTATTTGGTAAATGGTTGTTGGATTTCTATCAGGATTTTCGTGGATTCTCGAGTGCTTGGGCACTCCCTTTTCCCTAACTGATGATTCGGCTGATGATTTTTAGACAGAAACCGGGATAAGCCACGAAGTTAATGATGGAGATAAAAGAAAGGAATATTACATAGAAAATCAACATCAGCCCCCACCTAACCACCCCCGAAGGGGAGGGACAGATACACCTGTTGCTTGATAGTTGTCAATGGCTTGTCTGATTCAGAGTAACTTGCATCTCACTGTCTTTGACAGAATCAGAGTAACTTGTTCCTTCCCTTGGGGAAGGTTAGGATGGGTTTGAGAACGAGAGGGGGCTGAAGTTCATTGGCAGAAAGGAACATCCTATAAAGTTCATTGGCAGAAGGGAACATCCTATAACCACAATACATCGCAAGGCATATCAAAAAAGGAAGTGCCATGCACTCATTTTCTTCTAAAGAAGTGTCATAGTATCATTCTCCGTCTATCCAGAGCATTTAAAATACTACAAGCCAACAGGTTAAAGCAATGATACTTTTCTGAATGTTTTACATAAAAGTATCATTGATATATCACAGATGTATCATGCCGTTTTGCACCACCTGAAATCCCCCCACACCGTGGGGAACAGAACCCCCTAATGTGGGGTTTCATTCCCCACGGTGTGGGGGGATTTTCGAGCCTATGGTTTACCCTTAAGGAGTGGCGCATTACGAATACGCAAATCTTATTCTTGCAATTACCAAAAGTTTCAGATTAAATCGCAAATAATCGGGTTTTGCAAACACCAAAAACAAGTATCTTTGCATAAGATAAGCTACGGCTCGGGATAAGAAATGAATACATTCATTTCATTCTCCTCTCGCCTTGCAATATCTTTGCAAAAAATAGGCTGCATCTCAGCATAGCGTCCAAGCAAGCTTGACGCTCTGCATTCGATTTGCACTATCTTTGCCCTCAAAAAACCACCTATGCCGAAAACCAGTCATGACATGGCTGCCGGCATCACGAACCTACTAATTCAAACTGACCGAAAATAACATAATCAAACAAATGGACAACAACAAATATTTCTTCGCCGTGGACCTGGGTGCCACAAGCGGAAGGACTATCATCGGAACACTTGCCGAAGGCAAAGTGCAGCTGGAGGAACTCACACGGTTTGACAACTCGCTGATTGAAACGGGAGGTCACTTCTATTGGGACATCTTCGCACTATACAACGAAATAATCAAGGGACTGAAACTCGTGGCTAAGCGACAGCTGCCGATAACGAGCATCGGTATCGACACCTGGGGAGTGGACTTCGTGTGCATAGGAGAAGACAACGCCATACTGCGCAACCCTATCGCCTACCGCGACCCATTCACTTTCGAGGCTATGGACGAATATTTCAGCAAATGCGTAGACAAGAAGCGTGTGTATGAAACTACGGGAATCCAATTCATGAACTTCAACTCTCTCTTCCAGCTATATGCCATGAGAAGGGAGAACAATGTGGCGCTCGCCAATGCGAAGAAGATTCTCTTCGTGCCCGACGCCCTGTCGTGGATGCTCACAGGAAAGGCTGTCTGCGAATACACCATCGCTTCGACAAGCCAGATGCTGAATCCACGCACAAAAGACCTCGAACCGGAACTGCTGAAGAGCGTGGGACTGACAAGGGAGAAGTTTGGAATGATGGTGAACCCGGGTACGTGTATAGGCACGCTTACAAAGGAGGTGCAGAAGATGACGGGACTGGGAGCGATACCTGTGATTGCCGTGGCAGGACACGACACGGGAAGCGCCGTGGCTGCCGTGCCGGCAAAGAACGAACAGTTTGCCTATCTCAGTTCGGGAACATGGAGTCTGATGGGAATTGAGACTAAAGACGCCATAATAAACGAGGTGTCATATGAAAGAAACTTCACCAACGAGGGCGGCATAGAGGGCACAACACGATTCCTGAAGAACATCTGCGGAATGTGGCTGCTGGAGAGATGCCGCAAGGAATGGGGAGAGGACGCTCCCCGCGACTATGCCATACTGACTGCCGAGGCAATGGCTACGAAACCGTTTCAGAGCATCATAAACCCTGACGACAAGATGTTTGCCAACCCTGCCGACATGCAGGAAGCGATAAAGGAATACTGCCGGGAAACGGGACAGCACGTGCCGGAAGGCTACGCCGAGACATGCCGCTGCATATTCGAGAGTCTCGCACTGAGATACCGGGAGGTGTTCGGATATCTCAGAGAGATGGCGGCGTTCCCCATCAACACCCTGCATATCATTGGCGGAGGATCGCTGAACAGGCAGCTCAACCAGTTTACGGCAAATGCCACGGGAGTGGAGGTGCTCGCCGGACCGCAGGAATGCACCGCTCTGGGCAACATCATGATACAGGCGAAGGCGGCAGGCGAAGTGAACGACATTTTCGACATGCGCAGCATCATTGCCAACAGCGTGGTGATGAACCGCTTCGTGCCTGAAGACAAGGAGCTTTGGGACGAGGCTTACGGAAAATATCTGGAGATAAAGAAGAGGAAAGGTTAATGAGGAAACTAAAAAAACAACAACTATAAAAACCTAAAGAATATGAAAACAGAACAAATCACAAAAGCCTATGAAATGGCAAAAGAGCGCTATGCCGCTCTGGGTGTAGATACCGACAAGGCTATCGAAACTCTCGAAAACACTCCTATATCCCTGCATTGCTGGCAGGCTGACGACGTGGTCGGCTTCGAGCGCAACGTGGCAGCTTCCGGCGGTATTCAGACTACTGGAAACTATCCTGGAAAGGCACGCAACATAGACGAACTGCGTCAGGACATTGAGAAGGTGGACTCGCTGCTGGCAGGTAAGTTCCGTCTGAACCTGCATGAGACTTACGGTGAGTTCGGAGGAAAATTCGTTGACCGCGACGAAGTGGGAGTGGAACACTTCGAAGGATGGATGCAGTGGGCGAAGGAGCACAACATGAAGCTCGACTTCAACTCCACATCATTCTCGCATCCCAAGAGCGGAAGCCTCACGCTCGCCAATCCTGACAAGGAGATACGCGACTTCTGGATTGAGCACACAAAGCGCTGCCGCCGTATCGCCGACGCTATGGGTAAATTCCAGAACGACCCTTGTATCATGAATATATGGGTGCACGACGGAAGCAAGGACCTCACCGTGAACAAGCTGCGCTACCGCGAAATCCTCAAGCAGAGCCTCGACGAGATATTGGCTGAAGACCTGCCGGGAATGAAGTCGTGTCTGGAAGCAAAGCTGTTCGGTATCGGACTGGAGGCTTATACCGTGGGCTCTAACTATTTCTATACCGGCTACTGCGCCAAGAACAACGTGATGTATACTCTCGACACCGGCCACTACGAACCGACAGAGAACGTCTCTGACGCCATCTCAGCATTGCTGCTCTACGTGCCGGAGCTGATGCTCCACGTGTCGCGTCCTATGCACTGGGATTCTGACCACGTGACACTCTTCGACGACAACACCCGCAACCTCTTCTCTGAGATTGTACGCGCCAACGCTCTCGACCGCGCACATATCGGTCTCGACTATTTCGACGCATCTATAAACCGCATCGGAGCATACATCATCGGAGTGCGCGCTGCCCAGAAGTCGCTGCTCTCGGCTCTGCTCGAACCAACGGCAACTCTGCGTCAGTATGAGGACGAGGGCAAACTGTTCCAGCGTCTGGCTCTGCTCGAAGAGGCAAAGACACTGCCTTTCGGAGCCGTTTACGACTACTTCAACATGAAGAACAGCGTGCCTGTGGGCGAGGAGTATTTCGCTGACGTGGAAAAATACGAGAATGAGGTGCTCGCAAAGAGAAACTAAGAGAACAGATTTTCGATATCAAACAATAATATAGCCGGAGCACCAAGGGGAACAACCGATTCCCCTGGCGCTCCGGCTTTGTCACAAACAGGATATTATGGAAATTATCATCGGACTTCTCATCATTGCCATCGGCGCATTCTGCCAGTCGAGCTGCTATGTGCCGATAAACAAGATAAAGAGCTGGAGCTGGGAGTCGTATTGGCTGGTGCAGGGCATTTTCGCATGGATAGTGTTCCCGCTGATGGGAGCGCTGCTCGCCGTGCCGGAAGGTCACTCGATAACGGAACTGATTGCCAACGGAAGCAGCTTCGATATATGGATGACGGTGCTGTTCGGAGCACTATGGGGAGTGGGCGGACTGACTTTCGGACTCTCGATGCGCTATCTCGGAGTGGCGCTCGGACAGAGCATCGCCCTCGGAACATGTGCCGGACTGGGAACCATCATGGGACCCGTGCTCCTGAACATCTTCTTCCCTGAAGAGGATGCGCTGAGCAGACTGACCTTCGCCGTGATTCTGGGCGTGGTGGTGACGCTGGCTGGCATCGCCATAATCGGCGTGGCAGGCTCTATGAAGGCGGCATCGCTATCTGAAGAGGAAAAGAAGGCAGCGGTGAAGGACTTCAACTTTCCGAAGGGACTCGCCATAGCCCTGCTCGCCGGATTCATGAGCGGATGCTTCAACGTGGGACTGGAATTCGGAAAGGGGATAAACTTCGGCGACCTCACTCCCGACATGTATAAGACGCTGCCTGCCACATTGCTCGTCACACTGGGAGGATTCATCACTAACGCTGCATACTGCTTCTTCCAGAATGCGAAGAACAAGACATGGGGCGACTATTCCAAGAGTGGGGTGCTGGCAAACAACATCGTGTTCTGTGCGCTGGCTGGCGCATTGTGGTACAGCCAGTTCTTCGGTCTGTCGCTGGGCAAGGGATTCCTGACCGCATCCGACACGCTGATGACTCTCTCCTTCTGCATACTGATGGCGCTCAACGTGGTGTTCTCTAACGTGTGGGGAATCATACTGAAGGAATGGAAAGGGTGCTCGCAGAAGACCATCGTAGTGCTGATAGTGGGCATCGTGGTGCTCATCATCTCTTCGTTTCTGCCGCAATTGGTATAAATTCCAAACGGTCATCAGACCGTTCTATTATAATGATCCAATGAAAGTTGGGGACTTAAAGCAATCGGTCATCAAGGCTTGCACTTCTTCGCAAACCTTGATGACCGATTTTTATTGATCAATTTCTTATGAGAGTTGGGGCTTAAAGACTATTCAGAAGGTCTGCCTTTCCGTCGTTGATGAGCTTTATCACGAGCTCTCCGAAGAGGGTGTTCTGCCATGCGAACCAGGCGCGGGTGTAGCGTGAGGCGTCGTCTTTGTGGAACGACTCATGGATGAAGCCCGTGCCAGCGTCGGTCTGAAGCAGCGTCTGCATACACCAGCGTATCTCTTCGTCGTCTTTCGCCGTGAAACATTTCATCATGACAGACATCGGCCATGGCATGTCGTAGCCGATATGCGGACCGCCGATGCCTGCTCCTGCCTTGCCGCTGAAGAAGCAGGGGTTGTCGTCGCTCCACACAAAGCGGCGGGTGTTCTGATATACAGGGTCATCGATGTCTACATCGCCCATATATCCCATACCGAGGAGCGATGGCACATTGGCATCGTCCATCAGGAGACGGTTGCCGAAACCGTCCACCTCATAAGCGTATATCTTGCCGTATTTCGGATGGTCGTAAACGGCATATTTCTGCAGGGCAGCCTTCACTTCGGCTGCCAGTTCGCTGCATCTCTTTGCCATCAGGAGGATTTCCGTCTTTCGGCTGCCATACGCCTTGCCTGCACAATGGTGCAGGATTTCAGCTGCCTTGTTCATAGAAGACACCGCCATGAAGTTTGACGGCACGAGGAACGGCAGGATGGTGGCATCGTCTGACGGACGGAACATGGAGGCTATCAGCCCTACCGGTTTCACCGGCGCCCCATAGCCGTCCCATCCCAGGGTGTCGAAGGTGCGGTCGGTCATACGGGTAAACGTGTATGGACCACGGTTCTCCTTACGCTGCTGCTCGATGAAGGTGGCGAGGATATTGTCTATCGCCCTCAGCCAGTCTTCACCGAAGATACTGTCGTCGCCGGTCACCTTCCAATATTCGTAGGCAAGGCGGATGGGATAGCAGAATGAGTCTATCTCGTATTTGCGTTCAAACACTTCGGGGGGCATCTCCGTGTTGTCCTTATGCCAGCCGGCTCCCGTAGGCCCGTCGTTATAGGCATTGGCGTAGCGGTCGATGTTTATACACTTCATCTGTCGGAGTATGACGCCACGAAGCATCTTCTTCAGATTGTCGTCCTTATTGGCAAGGGCGACATAGGGCCACACCTGAGCTCCTGAATCGCGGAGCCACATCGCCGGGATGTCGCCGGTATACACGAAGGTGTCGTCGTCGCCATTGGGGAGCACACGATAATGAACGGTGCTCTCAAGGGTATTGGGGAAGCAGTTGGCAAACATCCATGCCAACTTGGGATTCTTCTTCAGGATTTTCTGAACCTCGCGGATTTTCTTCTCGACGGCGGTTGAGGTGAAGAGGCGCTCGTCAACGGGCGGACGCTTCGATTCATATTTTCCTTTGACTGGAGCAACCACCTTGGTATAGCGTGAGTGCACGTCGACGGTGGCATTCTCTTGTGCCGTCATCGTGGCTGTGGCTGCGAGGAAGGCTATGGTAAACAGGGTCTGTTTCATGATTGTGGTATTATTCTTGTTTTGAAATTGTTTCGGGATAAGGATTATCTCCCAAAGGCAATCAGGCAGTATGATGACCAGTTGGGGCTATGGACGGTCGGCAGACTTAGTTCCCCATGCCGATGGCTTGTTGCCCATCTGCAGTTCGAGCACTCCGCCTTTACGGATGTCGTCGTATAGGATATATGACTTGGTGTATCGCTTACCGTTGAGCTTGGCTGACTGCACATAGATATTCTCCTTGCTGTTGTCTGTGGCTACAATGGTGAATGTCTTGTCGCCGGAGACTTGCATCGTGGCTTTGTTGAAGAGCGGCGAACCGATGATGTATCTGCCGCCGGCGGGCTCCACCTGATAGAGGCCCATGGATGACAGGATATACCATGCTGACATCTGTCCCACGTCTTCGTTGCCACACAGACCGTCGGGGTCGTCACGATACAGCTCCGTCATGGTCTGGCGCAGCAGACGGGCTCCTTTCCATGACTGACCCACATAGTTATACATATACAGCACATGATGGCTCGGCTCGTTGCCATGGGCATACTGTCCGATAAGTCCGGTGATGTCGGGAGATGCGCCGGCTCCGAGATCTCCGGTCACGATGAAGAGTGAGTCGAGTTTCTGGGTGAAACGCCGTTCGCTGCCGAAGAGCTTCACAAGTCCGTGCACATCATGGGGCACAAGCCATGTATACTGCCATGCGTTGCCCTCGGTATAGTCGTCCTGACGATGGTCGGCGGAGAAGGGATTGAATGGTTCACGGAACTTGCCGTCGGTACCGATGCCGCGCATGAAGGTGGTTTCGGGATCGAAATACTTGCTGTAGCTCATGGCGCGGTCGCCGAAATATTTCGCATCGGCTTTCTTTCCCAAGAGGCGTGCCACCTTTGCCACACACCAGTCGGCAAGGGCATATTCCAATCCCTTGGCTACGGTCTCCCTGTTGGCGTCTTTGTCGTAGGGCAGATAACCGTATTTCTTCAGCAGTTCAAGTCCGCGCTCATCTTTCAGAGCTGACTGCTTCATGGCTTCGTAGGCTCCTTCTTTGTCGGCTACATATCCTTTCAGCACCAGGTCGGCAAGCACGGGAATTGCCGGATTGCCCACCATACAGTCTGTCTCATTGCCCATCAGATGCCATACGGGGAGTTTGCCCTGCTGACGGTGGATGTTGATGAACGTCTTGGCTATGTCGGGCAGCATGTCGGTGTGTATCAGCGTCATAAGAGGATGGGCTGCCCGATATGTGTCCCAAAGGGAGAGAGTGGTATAGTTGGTGAAATCACCCTGATGCACCTCGCCGTCGGCACCGCGATACTGGCCGTTGACATCCGAGAATACCGAAGGGGCTGTCATGGTGTGATACATGGCAGTATAGAAAATGCGACGATACGTGGCATCGGCGGTTTCTATCCTGACCTTTGAGAGTTCGTCGTTCCATGCCTTGTCGGCATCTGCCACTACCTTGCGGAAATCCCATCCGGGAATCTCTTTATGCAGGTTTTCTGCCGCATTGTCGACGCTGACGGCAGACATGCCTACCTTTATCATCAATGGCTGGGAAACATCGGCTGCCGTCAGGAGCCATCTGCCGCTGTCGAGTGGTTCTACGCTGACTGTCTGGGAGAATTCCGCAGAGAAGAACACCTTCTGGTTCTTTGCCCAACCTGTGGAATGACGATGGCCGGAGATTGTCGTATCGGTGATGCGGTCGAGGGCATAGTCTGCAGGCTTGTCGTAACCTATACCTTGATGAAGGTCGAGAACAAGCTGTGCTTTCGCCATGTCAGCACCGAAGGTATAGCGGTGGAAACCGGCACGCCGGGTGGCTGTCAACTCTACCCACACATTGGGCCGCTCGAGTTTCAGGGCGTAATAGCCGGGGCGCACGCTCTCATTGCTGTGATGGAAGACTATCTCTTCCTGACCGGCATCAGCAACGGGAAGGAAAGCCACATCGCCAAGATCGCCTACGCCGGTGCCGCTAAGATGCTGATGGCCGAAACCTATCAGCACAGAATCGGAGTCGTGGTAGCCGGAACACCAGTCCCAACCGCGGGTGTGCTCTGTGGGACCGAGCTGGACATAACCGAAGGGCACGTTGGCACCAAGAAATACATGTCCGTGTCCGCCGGTGCCGATTCGGGGATTCACGTATTGTGTGAGATTGTCTTGTGCGAAACCGCAAAAAAATGCGCCTATCGCAAGCAATAAGGTAAAGATTGAATGCTTCATATTATATATTAAGGTGTGTTTCCAAAGACTGCCCGAAACGGGTCGTCGGATAATATTCGGTATAAAAGTATGAATAAATCACGACACGGACAAGAAATTCGACGAATAATCAATAAAAGTGAAGCAAAAAAACATGCTGAGTGAGGGAAGAAAAAGAAATTGGATACCAAGTTATTGTTTTACTGTCACTAACCAAAGAAATCAGAACCAGAACAAGCCTTGACTAAAGACTGGGAAGATGTGACAAATGAAGGGGGAATGCGACAACAAGGATGAGAAAAAAAAGGGAAAAAGAGCAGAAAGAAGAAAAGAATTTATATTTTTGTACTTGAAATTGAATCATGCTTTGAAGCAAGACAAAAGCGAGACTTATACCTTAAACAGTAAAACTTGGCTGATATGGAAATGATTTTAACTCCAACATTCAATATGTTGGGATATACGGCATACGTGATAAGCAGCACGGCATTCATCATATTGGGTATATTCCTGATGTCGCTGAGAGTGATGGAAAAGGAAATGGCCGCCTGCTACAAATCACCAAGGGCTTGTATCGCATGGACGTCAATTGTCATCGGCGTGCTTCAGATGTGCAATGCCACATTGATAGCAAAAGGTATCGACTATGACGTGTTGACATCATTCGCCTACCCTCTGACATACTATATCCAACTGTATCTGCTCACAACATCTATTCTGACAATGACCATTGCAGACCAGAAGAAGGTGGACATGAAAAACATGACCTGCCTGCCGATTGTGGCATTGACACTGATTTACCTTGTATATTTCATCGTGAACAGAGAAACGGAGTTCAATATCGGATCTTATGAACTGTTCACCAATACTCTCCCTGCCAAGATAATAAAATACATTCTGCTTGTAGCCATATTCTCTATCTACCTGGTATACTCCGCAATGATATACTTCGAAATAAGAAGGTTTAGAGATAGTGTGGAAAAGGACGAAGAACTCAGCAAACGCATCAGGACGAAGCCGATGATAAAGAATGCCAAGATGACCATTGCATACGTAACGATTTTAGGTTGTGTAATATTCTTCGAGGCAATAACCGGGAAACACCTTAGCAACAATGCGAATATAGTATTCGTGTTGGTCCATACAGCTATATTCGTATCAAATGGTGGCATCATAGTCAACATATCGCTGAGATATATGAAAGAAACTCGTTATCTTGAAGCTAAAAGGAATGCTGAAAACACAAGACTAAAGGCTATAAGCATAAAGGATATAGAAAACCTATTGTTGAAGAATGCAGCGAACAAGGATACTACAACAAACGAAATAATCCATTCGCATGCAAGAAAAACGAGTAAGGAAGATAAGAAGAAGGAGCCTGAGGCAATAGAAGCCACAGTGAGAAGTTGGATGAGACTACCGTCAAAGCCATACTGCCGTGAGGGACTGGCACTGAGAGAAGCCGCTGCTGAAATGGGAATCGACCAACGGTTGCTGAGCGGCTTCATAAACAATATGTATAGAATGAACTTCAATGCATGGATAAACATGCTGCGCATAGAGGAAGTGAAGCGGTTGATAAGTCAAAGACCGGAAATGACTCTGGTAGATATAGCTGCCCATACTGGTTTTACGGACTCTTCTGCCATGTCAAAGGTATTCAAGAAGGCTGAAAGCATAACGCCGTCGCAATACAAGCAGGAGCATAAGAGGCGCAGAAGAAAATAATTCACTTTGTACACTCATCTGAAACGGCTATCAGACCGTTGGGGGGGGGATATTCGTTATATACGAAAATCCATCTTTCAGACACGACAAAGCAACAGAAACCAAGGACACAAAACCATTTTTCAAGCAATCTGATAAATATTAGTGTAACATATTTATTAATCATTCAAAAGCGATTAAGCCAAAATGTTACAATGTCACATATAACACATCTGCCTTAAAATCAAGCACTTCCCAATATCTCACCCTCAAATGTCAGCCAGAGGTTCAAAGAAACATTTGTATCAAATCAACAAAATATTACATCGGATGCGACACATTAGTAAATTTATATCATATTTTTACTAACTCGAATTAATTCCCTTTTATTACCTTTGCAGCGCAATCAAATAAATGATGCATTGAAGAGACAATAAATATCTCCTTGAAATATTAAATATGTAAGAACAATAAAGAATAGGGCTCCGCATCAACAGAACGATGTGGGGCACTATTTAAAAAGAAAAAGATAAAGTCAACAAAAGCAAGTTGGAAAGCAAAAAGGAGAGATGACAATATAGAATAATACAACTTTGATTAAGTCAAATAATAAAATATATAAATTCAATCATCATTATTAAATTGTCAAAAGCTGAACTTCACTAAAGCAATATCTACAGTGTTTAGGACTAAAGCAAAAAACAAGAAAGTATAAAAGAATTAAGATAAAAATACAATTATCAAGATAAAGGAACCGTTTGTCCAGAAAGTATGGAGGCCCCGAAAACACGGAGCATCTGAAGAATTGTGGATGGAATGGTTGAAAAGAATATAGCTTATAGGAATTTATTAATGTAGCATGAAATAAATATAGCAAAACACAAAAAGTAAAGAATTGTACCAAAAATAAATAAGTCTTCAAAGACGTCTGTGTATAGCCGCAGGGATGCACCTATACACAGCAACTTTTTTTTTTATCCCAAATCGGTCATTAGGGCTTGATAACATTCTCAATAATATTGCTGGCCACACCTGCATTTGGCCAGGTTCAAGTAACATACCACCTTTTTAGTTTCTTTATGACAAGAATATGATGATATTCCGACAAAAAGGCGTATTTTTGTAGTCGGAACGAACAAATGTACGTTCAGCGCATACAAGAAGAGCATCTCACAAATGCATATTCATATTACATGGTAATCAATAAAGACAAAACTTTCAAGAAAGAATAACAATCAAGAAAGAATAAAACTCAAGAAAGATAAAACTATAAATAAAAGAAAACAGCAATCAAGAAAGACAAAACTATTAAACAACAACATAAAATGAAGAAAATTAGAGCAGCCGTAGTGGGCTACGGCAACATCGGACATTATTCTGTACAGGCTCTCGAAGCAGCAACGGATTTCGAAATAGCCGGTATCGTAAGACGCAACGGCGCAGAGAACAAGCCTGCAGAACTGGCAGAATATGAGGTAGTTAAGGACATTACAGAACTTAAGGACGTTGATGTGGCAATTCTCGCCACTCCATCGCGTAGCTGCGAGGAATATGCCAAGAAGATTCTCGCCCTCGGCATCAATACCGTTGACAGTTTCGATATACACACGGGTATCGTGGACTATCGCGCCACTCTCATGCCAATCTGCAAGGAGCACAATGCAGTTGCTGTCATCTCTGCCGGTTGGGATCCAGGTTCTGACTCTATCGTACGCACTCTGATGCAGAGTCTGGCACCTAAAGGATTGTCATACACCAACTTCGGACCAGGAATGTCGATGGGCCACAGCGTCTGCGTACGTTCAAAGGCAGGTGTGAAGAACGCTCTGTCGGTTACCATTCCAAAGGGTGAAGGTCTGCACCGTCGTATGGTGTATGTGGAACTTGAAGAAGGAGCGAAACTGGAGGATGTTGCAAAGGCAGTGAAGGAAGATCCATATTTCGCCAACGACGAGACACATGTGTTTGCCGTAGACTCAGTAGACGAAGTACGCGATATGGGCCATGGTGTAAACCTCGTGCGCAAAGGTGTGAGCGGCAAGACCCAGAACCAGCGCATGGAGTTCAACATGAGCATCAACAACCCTGCATTGACTGGTCAGGTGCTCGTCAACGTAGCCCGTGCCTCTGTTCGCCAGCAGCCTGGTTGCTACACGATGGTGGAGATTCCTGTAATCGACATGCTTGCCGGTTCACGCGAAGATCTCATCAAACACTTGGTATAAGCACTTGGTATAAACAAAGCGCCCCACACCGCGATACTTATGCGATGTGGGGCGCTTTGTTTTTGATATTTTGTTTCGCTATGGTTTCTTACTCTATTAAACCCAAAACGGTCATTAGGCCGTTAAATGTGATATTTTATAACTGCTTGCAGTCTTTTGCTTTTTATAAGGCGTCTTTTGTCCGTTTTTAATTCGCAATAGCTTGCTATTACTCATTAAAAGCCAACCAAAATCCACTCTTCTAAAAATCAAAATCCAAGCAAGCCCTAACGACCGATTTGGGTTAAAGTAACGTTCTGACTGCTACTAACCGTAATCGGTCATCAGGCTGATTAGGGATTGGTCAACCGACTATAGAACAGCAATTAGTCATTTCTTCTCAACGGCCTTGCGCTGAATGAGTCTGAAAGCGATGCCATACATATTGTCACCGCAAGTGACATGTATAAACTTCACGCGATTCTTCTCAAAATCTCTATAAGGCTGTGCGTTGAATACGATACGACGGTATCCTTCGCCATCGTTCACCACCTTTGCCGTGAACCATCCGCCCTCTGTAACATTCTTGGTGTCAGCCAGTTTGCCGTTTTCCACACTCTTCACGTTAGTTTCCTTTGTCTTTCCCTTGTCGTCGGTAGTCTTGTCGTTTATCTGCACGATATTGAGTTCCTTGGCGTTTTTCACCGTTACGGAAGCCTCTCCACCTTCAGCATTGATGTAGACATCAGTGTTGTTGGGGTCGAGCACCGGCAACACCTTTGAATCATCATCATCATCACTACATGCCGTAAACGCTACAGCGCAAAGGGCAAAAAGCATAAACAGGTATTTCTTCATTTCTCTTTTCGTTTTGTTATTTGTTATTATTAAGATTGACAAGTTTCCTTATGCTATCATAACTCCAAAAGCATCAAAACATTGCATCCCCCTCTACCGGAAAACGCATGTTTTCTTTCATATCATGGGTTATCTGTCCTTCCAGAAACCACGGGTGAACAGCACTACTACGCTGAATATCTCCAGTCGGCCCATCAGCATCAGCACGGAACAAATCCACTTGCCCACGGCAGGCAGGATATTCCACGACGCGGTAGGTCCGATTTCCAGTCCCAGCGTCGGTCCCACGTTGCTCGCACAACTCATGGCGATAGTGATGGAGTTTGTGCTGTCCACTCCCATACATATCAGACAGAAGTATGCAAAGATACACAACGCCATATACAGGGCGAAGAACACGAGCAGCGTGACCTGTGCCGAACTGCTCACCAAATTGCCGTTCACCCTCACCGGCAATACTGCCTTTGGATGAAGGATACGACGAAGTTCGTTGCGCACCACCTTGAACAATATCACGCCTCTGACACTCTTGAAACCACCGCTCGTACTGCCGGCACATGCTCCGATGAACATACAGATGCTGAGGATGACCCACGTGATATGCGGCCATTTGCCGGCATCGTCGTTGGAGACTCCCGTTGTGGTGATGAACGACACCACCTGGAACAACGCGCTTCTGAGGGCATTCGCCATGTCATAACCGTTGAAGCGTATCAGGAAATACATTATTCCCATCGTGGCAAGCGACACCACGAGCACATAGAGCTTGAATTCCGAATTCTGGAACAGCGACAGGAACTTACGCTTGAAGAAGGTAAGATACAAGAGCGTGAAGTTTGTTCCAGACAGGAACATGAAGGCTATTGTGGTATAATCGATGAATGCCGAGTGGAAATGTCCGATACTGTCATTATAGGGTGCGAAGCCCCCCGTCGCAGTAATACTCATAGAGTAGTTGGTACAGTCAAAGAGGTTCATTCCTCCCAGATACAGACACACGGAGCAACCCAATGTCAGCAACAGATATACGAGCCATATCGACTTTGCGCTCGACGATATTCGCGGGTGCACCTTGCTCTTTATCGGTCCGGTAGACTCCGCTGCAAACACCCTTATGCTTCCGCCCACGAGCGACGGCAGGATGGCGATGGTGAAGAACGCTATTCCCAATCCACCGATCCATTGCGTCATCGACCGCCAGAAGAGCAGTCCATGCGGCAGAGCCTCAACATCATCGATGATGGTGGCTCCCGTAGTGGTAAATCCCGACATCGTCTCGAAGAAGGCGTCGGTATAGTCTGAGACATATCCGCTGATGGTGAACGGGAATGCTCCGAAGAAGCTGAAAAGCGCCCAAGTCAGCGTGACGAGCAGATAGGCGTCACGGCGGTTCATACTGTTTTCCGCCATGCGACCCTTGTATTTCAGCATAAAGCCAGACCCCACGATGATGGCAATGGATATGGCAAACGCCATGGCATCGTCTTCTCTATAAAACAGAGCCATGGCGAGACACAGCGACATCAGCAATGCCTCAAGGAAGAGGAGCTGTCCCAATATCTTATATATAAGCTTGAAATTCAACATTTCTTTATATGATTCATATCTTATGACTACAATATTCCCCTTGACTGATAATAAGCCAAAGAGCCTTGAGGGATGTCATCACTTGAAGAATTTCTCAAGTTTCTCCATCCTCACGTTATAGCAGAACACCACCACGATGTCGCCAGCCTCTATCTGCGTACCACCCGACACGAGGTGTCCCTCTCCGTTGCGCACGAGTCCTCCGATGGTGGCACCTTTCGGCAGTCCGAGTTCAAACACCCTTTTCTTAGTCACTTTCGACTTCGGATGTGCCGTAAACTCAGCCACATCAGCATTTGCCGTCATCAGGAAGCGCACGTTGTTCACCTCTGCGTCGAGCATCATCTGATAGATATGACTGGCAGCGATAGCCTTCTTGTTGATGATGGTTCCGATGTCGAGACTCACCGCCATGTTCACATAGTCGAGGTTTTCCACCGCTGCCACGGTCTTTCTCACTCCCATGCGCTTCGCCGTGAGACAAGCCAGGATATTCGTCTCGGCATTGCTCGTGAGCGCCACGAAAGCCTGCGTGGTGTGTATTCCCTCCTCGTTGAGCAGCTGCAGGTCACGTCCGTCGCCGTTTATCACCATCACCCTCTGGTCGTCAATCTGGTCGTTGAGAATGTCGCAGCGCTCCACGTCGTGTTCCATCAGCTTCACGTTCATGTATTCAGGCATGTTCTTCAGCGCCCTCACGGCAGTGTCGCCACCACCCATTATCATCACGTTCTTCACATCGACATAATGCTCCTTGCCCACGATTTTCCTCACGTAGGGTATATACTGCTTCGTCACCATGAAGTAAACGAGGTCGTACATCTTCAGCACATCATTACCTCCCGGTATGATGGTGTCGCCGTCGCGGCGTATCGCCACGATATAGTATGGCGAGTCGGGCTTACAGAGTTCTTTCAGCGGACGGTCGAGAATCTCGCAGGTCTCCCTCAGTTTTATGCCGAGCATCACGAGAGCCCCTCCGTGCACGTCCCATCTCTGGCGCACCCAGCTCATTTTCAGTCCGTTCACGATATCGTATGCGGCGAGGTTCTCAGGATAGATAAGCGAGTCGATGCCCAGTTTCTCATAAAACTTAGCCATCTCCGGCTCCACGAACTCATAGTTGTTCACCTTTGCCACGGTCTTCTTGGCTCCGATAGCCTTCGCCATGACACAGCTGTTCATATTGAGATTCTCGTCGGGCGTCACGGCGATATACAGGTTGGCGTCTGCCGCTCCCGCATTTTTCAGTGCCGCCAGACTCGTCGGCGAGGCGTGCATCGTCAGTATGTCGTAGTCGGAGCTGATATTCTCAAGCCTCTGCTCGTCGTCGTCGATAAGCACGATGTCCTGATTGTTTCTCGATAGCAGTTTCGCCAGATGCGAACCTATCGCGTATGCTCCCGCAATGATTATCTTCATTATGTATTTCTTTTTGTTTATTTCCTGAGTGTTTCCTCTATCGTGCGGCGTATGCCTTCGGCATCAATGCCCACGATACTCTGCAGCTGTGCCACGGTGCCATGCTCCACGAAGTGGTCTGGCAGTCCGAGGCGCACAATATCAAGATGCTGCCCGTTGTCTTCCATCCATTCTATCACCGCCGAACCGAAACCGCCTTCGCGCACTCCGTCTTCCACGGTGATGACATGCTTGAACTTCGCCGCCACCTCCTTGAGCAGGTTCTCGTCGAGCGGCTTCACGAAGCGCATGTCGTAGTGTGCCACGGATATGCCATCGCCGTCGTTCTCTATCATTTCGACAGCCTTCACCACGTTGTTTCCCACAGGTCCCACCGACAGCACGGCGATGTCGTCGCCGTCGCGCAACTTGCGTCCCGTACCCACCTTCACTTCTTCCAGCGGACAATGCCAGTCGGCAAGCACTCCCCTACCCCTCGGATAGCGTATCACGAATGTACCCTTGCCGGGCAGCTGTGCCGTATACATGAGCCGGCGCAGTTCGTGCTCGTTCATCGGTGAGGCGAGAGTGATGTTCGGCACCGGTCTGAGAGCCGCCATATCAAAGGCTCCATGATGTGTGGCACCGTCTTCTCCCACCAGTCCTGCCCTGTCGAGACAGATCACCACGGGCAGGTTCAGTATCGCCACGTCGTGTATGATATTGTCGTATGCCCTCTGTGCGAAGGCACTGTATATATTGCAGAAAGGCTGCAGCCCGTCCTTTGCCATTCCTCCGGAGAATGTCACGGCGTGACCCTCGGCGATTCCCACGTCGAAGGTTCTCTCCGGCATCTCCTTCATCATGATGTTCAGCGAGCATCCTGTAGGCATCGCCGGCGTCACTCCCACGATGCGCTTGTTCTCTTTAGCGAGTTCGAGAAGCGTGTTTCCGAACACGTCCTGGAACTTTGCCGGTTCGGTGCCGTCCTCCGTCTTTATGCGCTGCCCTGTGTCGAGGTCGAATTTGCCAGGAGCATGCCAGATGGTGGCGGACTTTTCAGCCGGTGCGTATCCGTGTCCTTTTATGGTGTGCAGATGCAGCAGCTTCGGTCCTTTCATCTCTTTCAGCTGGCGCAGCGTGCGCACGAGCTCCACCACGTTGTGTCCGTCGAAGGGCCCGAAATACCGTATGTTCATCCCCTCGAAGATGTTCTGCTGATGGCTTATCGCCGACTTCAGCGCATTGCTCAGCCGTATGATGCCTTTGCGTCTCTCGTCATCGAGCATACCATTGGAGTGCAGCCATTTGGCAGCCTTATATCTCAGTTTGTTGTAAGTCTCGCTGGTGTTGAGCCTCAACAGATACTGCTTCATTCCGCCCACGCTGCGGTCGATGCTCATATTATTGTCGTTGAGGATGATAATCATGTCGTTTGGCGTTGTCGACACGTTGTTGAGTCCCTCGAAAGCCAGTCCGCCGCTCATCGCTCCATCGCCGATTATCGCCACCACGTGTCTGTCGTCGTGGCCCGTCTGCCTGGCAGCCACCGCCATTCCGAGCGCCGCCGATATGGAGTTTGATGCGTGTCCGCACATGAAAGAGTCATACTCGCTCTCCTCCGGTGAGGGGAACGGTCGCAGTCCGCCGAGTTTACGGTTGGTGCAGAAGCTGTCGAGTCTGCCCGTGAGAATCTTATGTCCGTAAGCCTGATGGCCCACGTCCCATACGAGTCTGTCATACGGCGTGTTGAACACATAGTGTAGAGCTACGGTCATCTCCACCGCACCGAGACTCGAAGCGAGGTGGCCGGGATTCACCGACAGTTCCTTCAGGATGTCTGCCCTCAACTCATCGCATACCTCCGGCAACTGCTCCACAGGCAGTTTTCTCAGTTCATCGGGGTATTTTATGCGTTTGAGAATATTGTCCTTGTTGTCTTCCTTCATGATATACTGTTCTGTCAGAGAGTTTTTTCTTTTATGGTGTGATACGAATTACTTGTGCGTGATAATCCACGCAAAGCCGGATTACAAATTGCAAATGTAGCAAATTTATTCCATCATCAATTATAATAACGGAGAAATTTCCCTTTTATTCGTTTTCCGCCTTGCCTTTTATCCCAAATCGGTCATTAGGCCGTTAAATATATTATTTTACTAACTGCTTGCAGTCTTTTGCTTTTTATAAGGCGTCTTTTGTCCGTTTTTAATTCGCAATAGCTCGCTATTACTCATTAAAAGCCAAACAAAATCCACTCTTCTAAAAAACAAAATCCAAACAAGCCATAATGACCGATTTGGGATTATCCCAATATCCGCTTGCGTGCATCGGCATATTCGCCCATCATGCGCTCCACTATCTGTGCAGCTGTCTGTATCTCCTTTACCGCCGACGCCACCTGACCGATTTCGAGTTCTCCTCTGTCGAGGTCGCCCTCGAAGATGCCGCGTTTCGATGCCGCCTTACCGAGAATGCCTCTCAGCGCCTCGGCATCGGCGCCATTGTCTTCGGCAGTCTTTATCTCGTCGTAGAGCGGATTCTTTATCATTCTGGTCGGAGCCAGTTTCTTCAGACAGAGCATCGTGTCGCCTTCCTGCAGCGAGGCGCAGCGGTCTTTGAAGGCATCGGCAGCCGAGCTCTCCCGGCTCATGGCGAACACCGTGCCACACTGCACTCCCTCTGCTCCCAACGCTTCGGCTGCGAGCATCGCCTCGCCGGAGGCTATTCCGCCGGCGGCCACGAGCGGCAGCGTGGTGGCGCGGCGCACCTGCGGGATGAGCACCATAGTGGTGGTTTCCTCCCTGCCGTTGTGTCCTCCTGCCTCGAAGCCTTCTGCCACCACGGCGTCTACGCCGGCTTCTTCGCATTTGGCTGCGAACTTGCTGCTCGACACCACGTGTGCCACCTTGATGCCGGCGGCATGGAAGCGGGCGGTGTATTTCTTAGGACTGCCTGCCGAGGTGAAAACTATCTTCACCCCCTCGGCTATTATCATGTCTATCAGAGTGTCTATCTCCGGATACATCAGCGGCAGGTTGATGCCCCATGGTTTCCGGGTAGCCTCTTTCATCTTGCGTATATGTTCGAGAAGCGTTTCGGGATGCATGGATCCGGCACCGAGGAGTCCCAGTCCGCCGGCTTCGCTCACTGCGGCTGCCAGTCGCCAACCGCTACACCACACCATTCCTCCCTGTATCACGGGATATTCTATTCCGAAAAGTTCTGTAATTCTGTTTTTCATATTCTTTTTTTGCTGTTATCACTATTGCTTATTTACCGACATATAATGTTCCTTTGCAAATTTAGACAAAATATCCGTATTATAAGCAAGTAGGGATAAAAAAAGAGACAATCTACAAGAGTCCTTTTGGGGGAAAAGCATCCGCAAAAGCTCCTATAGACTGTCTCGCGCTAACAAACTTACCTTAAGACAACTATAACCTATTGTTATCTCATATTATTCCAGTCGTCATCCCAAAGACTGCCCTTTTTATTGACTCTTTAGCGTTGGCAAAGTTAGGAACTTATTAAATATGTAAATAATCCGAAAAGTGAAAAACGCATGAAAAAACGATGCAAACGTTTGTATTGTCATCTCCACACTACACTCTAATTCATACAAGAACACAGTGATTGCTTTTATACAAAAAATGGGCAGCATGCTTGCCCATGTGGGGCAAGGTGCTTACCCAACAGGGGCAAGGTGCTTGCCCCTGTTGGGCAGAATTGCTGTCAGACACATGCCCAATATCTTCATTTTGTAGTACTCCTATTCCTTTTCCCTGGATTCTACCAACGCATACAATTCCTGTCGTATGAATTCCTCACATCTGACATAAGCAAACCATCCAGACAATTGGCTGACAGTTGGATAACAGTCAACTGGCTGGATGTCAGAATATTACAACAAAAAACCAGACAATCTGACAGTTTTTTTCATTTTTCAGTTTTTCGTCAATTCAGGTGGTGACAACTCTTCTATCTCAATCGACATAAAGCAGTTTTGCCCTTAACACAGCAGGTCCTGCCTTGTTGGCATCCTTAACCCCCAAACGGTCATTAGGCCGTTTCAATGTAAATATTTTATCCCCTACTCCTAATTGACGAGATTTGAAAGAATCCATTCGCAATGCTCCCTTTCGGTAGCGTCGCTGGTCCAATGCTCATTGATGGGAGTGATGAGCGAAGACTTGGGACAACGGAGCACATTCCATACGGCATAGCTGGTTGTCGGCGGACAGGTGTTGTCGTTATACCCCCATGTCATACGTACAGGACAGGAGATGTGGCGTGCGAAATTCACCACATCGTAATACTGCAGCGTCTTCTCCGTTTGCTCGTTGAGCAGCCCCATGCGCTGCATGTGAGGGTAGCCGCCCGTGCGTCCCTTATCGCGGTAGGCCGCCATGTCGGCAAGAGCCGGATGATTTGCGCAGCAGAGCGTCACACGGCTGTCGAGCGCCGCCGCCACAAGACTCAGCGCACCGCCCTGGCTGCCACCCTGCACGGCAACGTTCTTTCCGTCCCACTCAGGCAGAGAGGTAAGGAAATCTATGGCACGCACCAGTCCGAGGTAGACATGCTTCATATAATAATCATCGCGAGAATACAATCCCTGACACAGATAGCCATTGGCACCGGTGTTGAGGGCGTTGCTTATTTCCTTGAACTGCCGGTCACTCATCCTCGGGTCGAGTCCGTGAATCTCCGTCTCGAAGCGGATGCAGCCGCTGTCGGCATAATAGCGGTGGCGCAGCGGCTCCTTGATGGTCTTCACGCCTGCTCCCGGAGGACAGAGCACCACAGGGCACGAGCCTTTTATGTGGCCATTGGGTATGAACAGATAGCCGTAGATGCACTGTCCCTGCTTGTTCACGTCGAGGCGCACGAGATAGGCATCGGCCTTGTCGGTGTCGTATTCATGGGCAGGGTTCATGGTGTAGCTGAGCGGCACGCTCTTCAGCTCGTCAAGCTCTTTCTGCCAGAAGGTCATGAAGTCTGATGGTTCTTTGGTGTAGGGCTGTATTTTATCCACCGAGAAGCCGACCTTGACATGATGAGTGGTAGTCGCACCGCCGATTTTGGCAGTAAGACGGAGGTCGAGGAAGCCGGGGTCGCGGCGTGTGCCCATATCTACCACTGCCCTGCCGTGTTTCAGCACAGCCTTGCCGGTATGACCGCCGTCGAGCATGTCGCGGCATACGGTATATGTCACCTCGCCGTCCTGCGCCACTCCGTATCTATACAGCTGCACCTCCACCAGCGCCTTCTCGCCGGTCTTATAGAGCCAGTCGGTATGGTCGGGCACGGTGACCCACAGGAAATCACTACGGTAAGGATAGTTTTCAGCACACACATTGCATGCTGCCATCATCACGAATAGAACCAGAAGGAATAACTTTCTTGATTTATTTTTCATTTTCGATTTATTTGTATATTGCATTTATCCCAAGTTTGTTTTCGTATGCAAATTTACAAAAAAAGGCATATATGCAAAAACGAATGCAAATTATCCTCTACAATATTGCCATTTATCTCGGTTAACCGGATTTTTGCATTATCTTTGAATAAGATAAGCGGCACCTCGGCAATAAAAATGAAAGTCTCAGGCCTTTCATTTTGTATTGCTCTCGGTTTGCATTATCTTTGAATAAGATAAGCGGCACCTCGGCAATAAAAATGAAAGTCTCAGGCCTTTCATTTTGTATTGCTCTCGGTTTGCATTATCTTTGAATAAGATAAGCGGCACCTCGGCAATAAAAATGAAAGTCTATTGCCTTTCATTTTGTATTGCTCTCGGTTTGCATTATCTTTGCAAACGATATGATTACCAGATGTTACCTTGAAATCACGAATGTCTGCAACCTGAACTGTGTGTTCTGCCCCAAGACAACGAGGGAGAAACACTCAATGACGCTTGACGAATTCGACACTCTGACAACACGACTCGCCGGAGAAGTGAGATTCCTGTATTTCCACCTCATGGGCGAACCGTTTCTACACCCTCTGCTGCCTGAGTTCATCCTGATGGCACGCCGGAAGGGGTTCACTCCCGTTATCACCACCAACGGCACGCTGCTGGCGCAACGTGGCGACCTGCTCGACGCACTGCCCCACAAGCTGCAGATTTCGCTGCATTCGCATGAGGGTAACGGGAAGGATAATCCGGAACAGTATATCGATGAAGTGATGGCGTTTGCCAAAGATGCGGCGCAGCGCGGATGCATCGTGGTGTTGCGGTTGTGGAACGAAGGTGGGCTCAACCTTATGAACGGCTCTATTCTGGACATGATTGCCGACAGCCAGCCTCGTCCGTGGACACAGAGACACGACGGATGGAAACTCGCAGAGAACCTGTATGTAGAAAGCGACGACATGTTTGAATGGCCCGACCTTCAGCATGATGTCTACAAGGAGGAAGAGGTGTTCTGCTATGCGCTGCGCAATCAGATCGGCGTGCTTGCCGACGGCACGGTGGTGCCATGCTGTCTGGACCACAACGGCGACATGCCGCTCGGCAATCTCTACGACAATAGCCTCAACGAGATTCTCGTCTCTCCACGCGCCACCGCCCTCTATCAGGGCTTCACCAGCCACACCGCCGTGGAACCGCTATGCCGGCGCTGCGGATATTCCGCCGTTTCCAAACGGTTCAGAAAACAGGAATAGAAACGGAAGACAAGAGGTGGTCTCTTTTCAGTTTCGTTTCGGCAACCATGACGAAGGTACTTCTTTGAAGTTCTTGATATTGGGATTGGCAATGTCTATCAGTTTCAGATACCATTGGTCGCTTCCTCTGCGTTCGCCATCCATATAATATACTTTGTCGGGCTGGTCTCGCAATATCACATATAAATCCAAGAACAGGAATATTCTATCGTTGGCAATACAGCTCCAGTCAAACATCGGGATGCCTGTCAAATCTCTATTTTTATAGAAATAATAGTTGTTGTCCACTCGCAACATATCCATAAATTTTTTTGTTGCTGCCATATACAGATGATGAAGAAGCATAAACAAGATGTTCAACTTCGTGATGGCGGCAAGCTTCAAGGATATTATAGAAACCAATGAGGTTGCTCTGAATGTAAGCATCGGGATTAGTGATACTGTAACGTACACCTGCTTGGGCTGCGAGGTTTACCACAACAGCAATCTTGTTTTCGGTGAAAATCTTTTCTACAGCTTCTTTATCAGCGATTGATGCATGAACGAAAGTCCAGGACCCTCCTCGGGTCTCCCTGTTTTGGGAGGATGCTATTTCTTCTATTTCCTTGAGACGTTCGTGTTTGATGTTGACATCATAATAGTCTGTGTGGAATCAACACCAATCACTTTGATGTTCTGTACGTCGTGGAAAAGACGTTTTACAAGGTTGCTGCCAATAAAACCTGCAGCACCTGTTACAAGAATTGTCTTGCCTTCAAGATTTATGTTGTATTCTACCATAAAGACCCCCTCAGTCCCCCTGTTTAGGGGGAGGAAGAAGACCCCCTCAGTCCCCCTGTTTAGGGGGGAGGGGTGGAGAAAGTTTTTTTTCGTTTGTCTTGTAAGCCTCCCTAAACAGGGAGGTTTGGAGGGTCTTTAGTCTCTACGGAAGATATCTCTAGTATAAACTTTATCTTCTACATCTTTCAAGCAGTCGTCAAAACGGTTGGCGATGATGGCTTTGCTCTGTGCTTTGAATTCATCAAGGTTGTTGACTACCTTGCTGCCGAAGAATGTAGTGCCGTCTTCAAGGGTTGGCTCGTAGATGATGACTTCTGCGCCTTTAGCCTTGATGCGCTTCATGATGCCCTGGATAGCTGACTGACGGAAGTTGTCTGAGTTTGACTTCATGGTCAGACGATAGACGCCGACAACGGGAGCCTCCCCCTGACCCTCCCCTGAAGGGAAGGGATGGCCGTACTGGTTGTTGTTGGTATAGTCGTACCATCCAGCCTTGCGCAATACAGCATCGGCGATGTAATCCTTACGTGTGCGGTTTGATTCTACAATAGCAGACATCATGTTCTGTGGAACATCCTGATAGTTGGCAAGGAGCTGTTTGGTGTCCTTCGGCAAGCAGTAACCGCCATAGCCGAAGGACGGGTTATTATAATGTGTTCCGATACGTGGGTCGAGTCCTACGCCTTCGATGATAGCCTTGCTGTCCAAGCCCTTTACTTCTGCGTAAGTATCGAGTTCGTTGAAGTAGCTTACACGGAGGGCGAGGTAAGTGTTAGCGAAGAGTTTAACGGCTTCCGCTTCTTTCATACCCATAAACAAGGTGTCGATGTTTTCCTTGATTGCTCCTTCCTGCAAGAGAGCTGCAAATGTCTTGGCAGATTCTTTCAGCATCTCTACGTCGGTTACTGATTCTATTGCCTTGTTCTCGGCTTCAAACTCCGGTTTGTCGATAATCTTAGGATAGCCTACGATGATACGGCTTGGGTAGAGGTTGTCGTACAAGGCCTTGCTTTCACGCAGGAACTCTGGGGAGAAGAGGAGGTTGAACTTCTTGACTCCCTTCTGTGCGTATTTCAAGTAAAGATTGCGAGTATAGCCTACAGGGATAGTACTCTTGATCACCATAACGGCATCTGGATTCACGTCCAATACCAAGTCGATTACTTCTTCCACATGGGTAGTGTCGAAATAGTTCTTTACCGGGTCATAGTTGGTTGGTGCTGCGATAACCACAAAATCGGCATCAGCATAAGCCGACTTGCCGTCAAGTGTGGCAACAAGGTTCAATGGCTTTTCTGCCAAATACTTTTCGATATAGTCATCTTGAATAGGTGAAATCCTGTTGTTCAGCTTTTCTACCTTTTCTGGTATTACATCTACTGCTGTTACATGATGATGTTGTGATAGCAATGTAGCTATACTCAGTCCCACATAGCCAGTGCCGGCCACTGCGACTCTGATGTCTTTGAAATCACGCATATTTAAATTTTATTTAGTTTCTTATTCCGCTATTTAGAAATCTTCGTTATGCACATTGCTGATGGCAACGGCATAACCTCCAAGGTCCATCACAAGCTGGCGGTCGCGCAATATTCGTACGACATATCCTTCTTGTCCTGCCATGATTCCTGTCAGAACACGGAGCTTCACGTGTTCCCTTGCAAATTTCACAAAAGGATCACGAAGGAAAGTCACACGTTCTGGTTCCGACTCCATGACTTTCATGAACGGCTTCATGACGCTGTTCTTGATGGATGCCGGTTCTCCTGTCATGCAATTGTTTACAAGATGGTATCGTGGAAAATTCTTCTGGAGGAAATTCTTTAGGTCTTCAGTTTTGCCCTGCAAGAATACGAGGCCGCTTATTGAAGGTTTCTCTTCTTTGACTACACCTTTGCCATTTGCTTTGCGCTTATAACCAATGGTGCGATGAATGAAACACTTTGGAATGAAATCGCCTTCCCAATTGCCTTCTTCAAGTATCTTGTCGAACTTTTCAGCTGCAAAATGCTGGATAAACAAATATCCCCATGGAGCCTCTGATTCTTCGTTAATGGACATTCCTCCTACTTTTGAAGCCGATTTTTTATCAGCCCCAACAACGTGGATGCCCTTTGGTAAACACTTGTTGTTATACATATCGTTGTTTACGTCGGCTGTAGAAGAAGGAAGCGAGCAAACCTGCGTCATTTTCTTTATCTACTTTATGTCACTGTTAGCTGCCATCACGTATGATGACGATGCTATTATTACAATAACATTGCTCATAAAATCACACCTTAGAAGTACATATTGTCCAGTCCAGTAGATGAAAACAGAATTCGTCAAGTAGTCTTGGCCATCTTACTTTCTTACTACTATATGGCTTTGTGTCTCTATCAATATTATGTCTGTATCTTCATATCCATATCTCATAATGAGAGATAAGATATCGGGTGCAAAGTTACGCTTTTTCTTGCATTTATTATCATTCACATTATAAAACTTTTATGTTTTCATTGATTTTGTATAGCTATGTCTATGATTACACGCTAATTAGTAACAAAAATGCGACATAACTTTATATACACAATGCCACTGCCATCATTATATTCTTCACTTTCATCATTCTTCCTCAAACAATACCGCATTAGACTATACTTCGACTGTCTAAAGTTTTTCTTTCCGTCGTTCGTTCCACGCTATATTACTGCAACGTGGTAAACAATATAAGGAATCCAAGGTTTTGGCTAAAAATCCTCTCCGCAAAGCTTGCATTTTCGAATAATTTTAAATTTTGCTGCTGGCATAAGTATTTGATTTTTCAGTTAGTTAAATGGCCAAGGTTCACCTTATCGCTAATTAAGGGGACGGTACGAATCCGGTACAAATTTATAAAATTTATGCCCAGTTTTCAAAAATCCTTTATAAAAACCTGAAATCGAGTAGGAGGAAAACGAAGCAGTTTTCTTCCTACTTTCGTTTTCCGACCTCTCACACCACCGTACGTGCGGTTCCGCATACGGCGGTTCCTATTTTGGATACCATTCGAGATATGCCTCCATTAAAGTAGCATACCCTGCGGAGCGTAGTTTATTGTTATCTATCGCCCTTTTTAGAACAGGGCTGTCAGCTATTCGCCAATAGCCCTTGCGAGTATTACCCCATTCGTATGCTTGGTATTTATTAATGCCACATCTGATGAGGTTTGCCACTTTTGTCTTGACTTTCTTCCAAGCTTTCCATATACACATGCGTATTCGACGTCTTAACCATTCATCAGTATCAAGTAAGAGACGTTTCATATTAGCAAGATGATAATAGCCGACCCACCCTCTTATGTATTCTTTCAGCTTTTGCTTTCTCTTGGCGTATCCCCATCCGTTGCTGCGACTTGTCAATTCTTTCAACCTTGATTTCATCTTGGCTTTGGACTTTGGGTGCACTGTGAGTTGGCATTTGCCCTTCATCACATAAAAGGAGTAGCCGAGGTATTTCACTCCGCGCACATACGACACTACGGTCTTTTCCTTGTTGACTTTGAGATATAGAGTATTCTCTATAAATCGGGTTATAGACTCCTTCACTCGCATTGCTGCCCTCTTGGACTTACAAAATATCATCGAGTCATCTGCATAGCGTACAAAGGGAAGCCCTCTGCGTTCAAGTTCTTTATCCAATTCATTGAGCATGATGTTGCTCAACAACGGACTTAGCGGTCCTCCTTGGGGAGTTCCTTCCTCACTCGCTTCAAACAAGCCTTTGTTCATTACACCACTTCGGAGATATTTGTGTATAAGACTGACAACTCTGCCGTCTTTTATCGTACGGCTGAGGATTTCTATGAGCTTGCTATGGCTCACGGTGTCGAAGAAGCGTTCAAGGTCAAGGTCTACTACATAGGTGTAGCCCTCGTTGATTATCCTTTGCGCTCCACGCAGTGCATCATGGCATCCTCTTCTCGGTCGGAAGCCGTAGCTTGTCTTGGAGAATTGGTTCTCATAGATGGGAGTCAGTACTTGGTTGATGGCTTGTTGCACCACACGGTCTACTACTGTAGGTATTCCCAACAGGCGCATCTTGCCGTTGTCTTTGGGTATTTCTACCCTTTTCACTGGGTTCGGACGGTAAGAGCCGTCCATCAAGGAACGGATGAGCACATCCTTGTTGGTCATGAGCCATGGGAGCAACTGCTCGCATGACATCTTGTCGATACCACCACAGCCTTTGTTTCTCATAACAGCCTTGTAGGCTCGGTTGAGATTGGAAGGACTGAGGATTTGCTCGAAAAGGTGCTCCTTGTCGAATGGTACTTCCACGATGTTGTCTTCACACATCCACATGAAGGTCTGCACTCCCCCATACCATTCGGTTTCCGACCTATCTCTTTGGGGGCAGCCATTAACTTGGGATAATGTTTTCTGCATTCTTTCCTTCATGAGGTATGTTTCAATTACTATCGTTTAATTGTTAGGTTCAGCCCTTCGTGCAACGTTATCGACTATTGCACTACTATGGCGTCTGCTGACTTCTCACGGTAAGCTTTACTCCGCTTCTTTCGTAAAAAAAAAAAACTATTTGAAGCGTCCGTGAGACCTCCTCGGATAAGGGCATTGTCTTTCCATCTTATACCCACTTCATTTACACCGACCGTTCCGAATAGCTATGGGGCTTTGGTCTGTGTTGCAACCTTACCCACGGTCATATGCCTTGTATGAAGTTTCTGTACGTTAGGTCAGATGTTTGCCACCGGCTTCTTTCAGATTTCACCTCACGATGAACACCCTTGCCTTTGGCTATGTAATTCCCGCTATTAAGGCTTACTCGGGACTTGCACCCGTTAGACAATGCTCGTGCCGAGCATACAATAGAAAAAGGGCGTAACTCATTGAGTTACACCCCTTTATCTATCTTTTATCTACGCTTATCTATGAGCGTCTCATTTGACCTCCTCGAAAACGACTTTAACTGACTATCAATGCGTTAGCACTGGATGTTGCACACATGTCGCAAAAACGAAAATAACCATTGATAATCAACATGTTACAAAATCACTACAAATGTATGAATTTCTCCCCAAACAACCAAAAGAAAACACAGAAAAAATCACAAACTTGTCACATTTTCTTGTTTTTGGATTGGTTATAGAATGCAGAAATGGCAATGAAGCGGCATATGGAGAAAGACATGCCACATAGCTCTTCCTATAATTGTTCCTGATTTTTACATTGGAATAATATCAAGCCCTACTTCATTGCATATATACTTTTTTAAAAAGTACCTTGGGAGTTTACCAACGCTCCCAAGGATTTTTTTTGAAGACCTTATTGATTAATGAGGTTCCTTATATCGGGTATCAAACCGACAATATCCGTTACTACTGAAATTGCCCCAAAGGGTGTAGGAGTTGCAAGAAACTACGCAACGTCCGCAATTAAGATTACTACATTAACAATAACATTCCACGCGAGGTGGATGGTCTTGGTAGAACTTGCCTTCTTATTAAAAAGGCAAATCTACACTCCGGTTTTCTTGATATCAAAAACTTTCATAGTATAAATATTATTTTTAATAAGCATCACTTAAGTTTAACGTCATTGATCCGCTTTTTTGGACGAAGACTATATTGGGCAGTCACCTACTCTCCCGATTTCTCAGTACCATTGGCGCAACTGTGCTTAACTTCTCTGTTCGGAATGGGAAGAGGTGGAGCCACAGCACTATAACCACCGATAGTCTTTAATCTACAATATGCTTCATCGATACTTTTGTTTGTATTTCATGCGTTTGAGTTTTATTTGTCAATACGTTTATAGAAACTGCCGATTTGGCCATCTGGTAAAATGTCAACATCATAATAGTCTCCATTGTAATAATATGCCATATTCCCTTTCCGGAAGAATCTGTTGTCTGGATGTTCGTCTTTATATGTTTGATACTCATCATTCAGAGTACCCAAAACAATATCCATGGTAACTTTCAAATCTTTTTCGGCTAATTGAAATTTACTTCTTTCACCAAACTGATTCTCAACAGCAAGCTCTTTTACATGGCGAAGGTAGATGTGTAGAAACGATTCAAAACTCATATACAGCAGATGTTTACCAACCACATTATAGCGATGTTCATGAAAGCTTATAATCTTTGAAAATAACAGAGCTGCTTTCTCCGGATAAGACTTTACCAACTTTTCAAAACTTAATCCCATACTTTGCAGTTCTTTATCAGCTATGCCAAAACGATTAGCTAATCTATTTTGGGACAACTGCATCAGGTCTGTTTTGTTCTTTTCTGTCAGCTTACCTGTATCTTTTTTCCATAATAGCCAGAAATACCCGACTTCTTGATTTACAATTGCTCCGTTCTCATCAAAAATTTCCTTTCTTTCTTTTTCTGTTAGTTTCTCGCGTTCCAGCACCATCTTATAGGCTAGGTACTCATTATGTTCTTCTGGAGTCAATTCCATTCCATCTGCAATAAAATGACACAAGGCTCCATACATAAAAAAAATATCGTCACCATTGCCTTCACTCTGAAAGGGAATCTCCAGTACCTTAGGATTACGCAAAAGTGAACTTCCATAAGTGTTATTTTCTTCTGATGCTGGTCCAACTAGCATTTCAACTATATCCTTTGTCGGAATACCATCTTTAAGCAATTGAGTATATAGCGTTTCATCTAACTCTCCCAAAAGTTCTTCTGCTTTAACATTGGATATATCATTAAGAGCCATTCTGTCTTTTTCAAGTGCCATTCTATCTTTCTGATAATACACAAACACTACCGTCAACGACTCCCCATATACTTCCGCAGATTCTTGGCTCAAAGTCAATGTTGCAACACAATCCTTTGCACCAGCATATTCATATATTTTCTCTTGAGTAAAACCATCAGCCGATTTGTATAGCTTCATACCGCATCTTTCCGCCATTTGGTTTTCAAGAAAATCTATTTGTTGCTTCAGCAAAGATAGTATATCTTCTGAAGAAATATCTATATTGTTGTTCATTTCCATTGAATTAACCTATAATTTCCGTAATTAATCCTAGTCTGAAACGAATCTATCATTGAAAGTAACCTACGCTTTTAGGCTACTATCGTGCATTTTCTTTCAACATCTCAATCAACTTGTAAATACCTGTTGATGGATTCTGGAACTCTTGCAATTTCTTAGCTCTTTCAACAGCAACTTCTTTTTTGTCGTTCAAAAAAGACTTTTGTGTGTCGGTAAAAGCGGATTTTGAATAATTCTTCCACACGGGGGCGCTTTTCTTCAACTCTTTGATGAGTGCATCCGTTTCGATTGCTGCCTTCTGGTCTTTGGCATGAAGTAGCAACCATATTTCAAAGCAAGGATTGCTGAGCAGCATTTCTGCCTTGCATTTGTGAAGTTTCTCGTTGATGGCCTGCACATCCATGTCGTACATGAGGAATGTGTGCACCTTATCCCATTGTGAGATTTTGAGCTCCTTTGTACGCTTCTCAACCAACGATGGCGTGATCTTTGTGCCTTCTATGTGCGAAATGATTCTGATGGGTGACTTATACCACGATTTCAGAAGGTTGATATAGCAGACCTCTGTCTCGCCCTCGCAAATGACAAGGGCGATCTTTCGCATTCGCAAAGATGGTGACGGTTCTCTTTTGCTTGCCATAATCAACCTTCCAATAATTGTTTGATACTTGATACCGATGAATCAACATAAGGCACAGCGTCAAAGCGTCCTTGTATATATCCCTTTTCGGCATCCATATTCTCACGGAAATCCTTGAAGTCGTATAATGAATACACTTCCGTTGCGCCTTGCTCCGACTTGTTGACAAATACAATCTGGTCACGCCTCAGTCGTTTGACATCGATAAGGTTCGTATTATGGGAAGTGAACAATAACTGACTGGTCTCTGAGGCATGAATCAAGTCGAGAATGAAATCAGCTAGACGAGTGTGAAGTCCCATGTCAAACTCGTCCATCATAATGCTCTTCTTGTTCTTTACCACATCCAAGAGTCGTATCAGAATCTGGAACAGTTTTCTTGTACCGTTAGATTCTTCCATGTCCATGTCGAACATGATATCCTTTTGGTTACGATGGAAGGTCTTAAAGCGAAGCACATCCACCAGCTTGTACGATAGTTCTGTTTGTCCAGGCACAACCACAGGAGCCGGCATTTGCTCTTTCCTTGCTTCAATATCTGTAATATCCGTATCACATATTTCAAGTGCTTTGAGTATTACTTTCTTGTAGGCATTGAAACTATCCAATACCATTATGTCGTTCACATTTACGAGTCCAAGAAGGATTTGGTTCATGAAATAGCGATAAAGCTTTTGGGCAATCTCTCTGTTCATTGAACTGGCTCGGCTCAGGAACAGATTCTTTTCACTGGTATTGATTACCACATCTGAAGGCTTGACCATCACGCCTGTACCAAAGCTATACTTTCCATCAGCATTGCGAACAAATATCTTTGCTCGTCTACCAACGGGATAATGGTACAGACTCTCACTTATGATGCGTTCACGAGTCAGCTCAAAAGCGTATTCATACTCCACATCCTCACAGACAAAATCAATAAGGAATTTGCTGGGCTTTTTCTGCCAACCATCAAATTTGAAAGGTTCAAAGTTGAATGTCACCCCTTCGTTATGAAGATGTGACTCCAAAATCATTCTACAGCAAAAAGTAATGGCTTTCAGAATATTCGATTTGCCAGAAGCGTTAGGCCCAAACAAGCCAATAGTTTTAAGTACGGGCACACCGTTCCACTCCATCACATTATGGCTTAACTCCCGTGCAAGAGCTGTATTGATGTTTCCTGCTCTGAAGTCGATTCTTATTCTATCTCTAATAGAAAAGAAATTCTCAAATTCGATTTTCAATATCATTACACGTCTGATTTTGTAGGATTGCTGCAAAATTAGCGATTAAAGTTGAATCAACAATGGCTTTGAGGCGATCATTCGCTTTATCACCTTCATTATTTAACATTTATCAACCGAAATATATAGTTTGATGTGGTAAAAATTGCAAGAACCATACACTTGCTTTTGCAAACCTTTATGGTGCTTAGAGAAAGCGAGTGCGTATTTCGCCTTGTTAATGGTCAAGCATTTGACTAAATAGTCAAATATTGACCATTTTATAAAAATATTTGAGCAAACAAGTTAATATTTCACCTAGTTTTGGTAACTTTGCAGCCAAAGACTACGAGCCCACAACAATCATATACTGTTGATAGCTCTCAGTGCTTGATAGCAAAAATGAAAATAAGACATTCAACGATTATTTGACAACAACTTCAAATGGCGAAACTTAATAGGATTAGAGTCGTTCTTGCAGAACGCGATTTGAACAATAAATGGTTGGCTGATAAATTGGGCAAAGACCAGGCGACAGTATCAAAATGGATCACCAATACCACCCAACCAAACCTTGAAACGATGATGCAAATTGCAAAAGTCCTCGAAACACAGGTAGATGATTTGTTGCGATTTGATGAGTTGCCAGAGATTGATACAAAAGTAGAGTAACAATTGATTTTTTTAGCATTAATATGACTTCAAAAGAAATATGAAGCTAAACAATAATACCGAGATGCAGAGTATGAAGGATATAGATTCTCTGTCCACTCTAGACAACGAGCAGATGTTTGCGGAGGTTGCGGGGATGATTCGGCAGACACGGCAGAATGTCATCCGCATTGCCAATACAGCTCTCATCGAACTCTACTAGAAGGTCGGTGAATATCTTTCACGAAAAATAGCTGATGCAGAATGGAGGGTGTCCGTCAACTTCACCGACAAATAGATGCTCCTCCAACAGAAGATGAGGGAAATAGAAGATGAAATAGATCAGTTGGATAGTAACACCTAATTGACATATCTAGGAATAAAGACCGCAACAATAATGAATAAATTCACCATACAGCAACTCCAGCAGATGCGCGAATCCGAAGACCGCGTTGAGTTCAAGGCGGGCGAAGGAGGCAACATTTCCTACGATGGTCGAGGCAAGACCAATCCGAAGGATCGTCGCCGTTGCATCCTTGGTTATGTCATCGCCCTTTGCAACGAAGGTGGCGGTCGCCTCGTAATAGGTATGCACGACAACTATCCGCATCGTGTCACAGGCACTCGCCAGGCACATAATGCCATCGGACAGCTGGAGTCGGACATCTATCGTGACACAACCATTCGCCCTGAGATTTATGAACTCTATGATGAAGAGAACCGTCGTGTACTTGTGATTGAGGTTCCATCACGTCCTATCGGCAAGGTCTTCAAATTCGAGGACGTTCCTTTGATGCGTGTTGGCGAAGAACTAAAGCCAATGTCCGATGCCATGTATCTCAAGATACTCCAGGAGTCAGAGCCAGACTTCTCAGAGAAGATCTGCGAAGGACTCTCGCTTGAAGACCTTGACGAAGAAGCCATCCGTGTGATGAAGCAAGGCTATGCCCAGCGCTGGAACAAGCCTGAATTTGTAAGTACACCAACATTGCAGGTACTCCATGATTTCGCCCTCATGAATAAGGGTGGTCAACTGACCAATGCTGCCCTTATTCTTCTTGGTAAGTCAGAAGCAATACGCAAGCATTTGTTTTGCAATCGCGTGACTGTAGAGTACCGCCTATATCACTCTATGATAGAATACACTGCACGTCAGGAATTCCAAGAGCCACTTGTACTGATGGTAGATTCTGTCTGGAACTACATCAACCAGCCTGCCAGCAATCCATTACAACACTATAATGACGGATTCCGCATTGGCGACATTCCCACATTCAACCGTGATGTTGTCCGAGAAGCAATCCTCAATGCATGCTGTCATCGTGTGATGTACATCCAGAGCGATGTGGTAATCAAGCAATATCCCGACCAACTCATCATCACCAATGCTGGAGGTTTTCCAGTCGGTGTGGATGTGGACAATATCCTTACGGTCAACAGTATGCCACGTTGCAAACTCATCACCGAAGTTTTGCAGAAGGCAGGTTTCATCGAGAAGAGCGGACAAGGCGTTGACAAGATGTTCTACCATTGTCTGATGGATGGCAAATGTTTGCCTGATTATTCTCTGACAGACGAATGGCAGGTATGCTTACGACTCCCTGGCGAAATCAAGTACCCAGCCTTCATGCTCTATGCTCGTGAGTTGCAGAATGCCCGGCCAGCGAACAACAAACTCAACGTCTTCGACCTCCTTGCCCTCTTCCGTGCTTCGCAAGGCGATAGCCAACGCTATACGGACGAAGTGACACTACGCAAACTTATCGACGAAGGATTGCTCATCTCAGCACAGGATGGTTATAAGTTGTCTGACAGGTATTATGAAATCGTCAAGAAAACCACAGTCAATGTAACTGGACAAAAAGATGATACGATAAATGTCCAATTATTAGATATAAATAAACTAACTGAACGTCAAACAGTTATATATAATAGCATAAAAGAGGGTGTCCAATTAAATGTCCAATTAAACACTACCGATTTGTCCAATAAGCTTAGCATTGGATTCAAAACCATGCAACGAGAATTGAAGGTTATAGAAAACTTAGGGTTAATCGTCAGAGTTGGTAGTAAGAAAACAGGTCATTGGGAAGTGATTAATAAAGGGTAAAAAAGAGAATATGGAGAACCGTTCGCATTTTCGTTCGCTGGACGAACTCATCAGGGGGCTCGATAGGGAGAGAGCCTTATTGAAGGAGATGTTTGCCAAACGCAAGACGTACTCTTTCCGCTATGATATTGCCCGTGAGCTGGCATCCAAGAAGGAGGAAAGTCTGGAGTTCCTCCGCAGAAATGGTGTCATCAGGGATAATGGCGAGTTTGTGGAACTGGAGGATGTGTATCTGAAGTTCTTCGAGGAAGTGCTGGAAGTGAATGAGGAAATCAACGTGGCGAGCGTGAAGCAAAGCATTGACAACCTTAATGAAAATATCGAGTACTATTTGATAGAGAAGTCGCCAGCGAAGAAACACTCATATCTGACGGAGGTGAAGCGCATCCTTCACACTATTGCCCTGAACATTCTGAGAAGTGTGATAGATCTGAAGAGAAACATCGACAGCACTTACAAGAATGAACCGACTCTTGCTGTCAAGAAAAAAAAGCTGGAGCATCTGGACGAGAGGAGAAAGGACATTGCAGTCTTCATCAAGGAGTGTGAGAAGGTGATTGATGAAAAGCAACCGACATTCTTTCTGGAGGCTATGGACGTGCAGTTGAAGGAGACAGTGACGAACGTGAAGTATCAGATGAATGAGGCATATCACAACCTCATTGAGCTGGATCGCCAGATAATCAATTATCTCAATCTGATAGTCTACCAGGACCATCTGGTCAAGAAGGTACAGAGGCTGAAGTATCTGAAGGACCAGTTAATACTGGATACCAATACCAATATCAGGTCTATGCTGAATCAGACAGATCCAGTCTGGATGGAACCAAGACCGAAGTATACATTGAAGGTCTCGATACCTATGCTCCGAAACACGGATGAGGGACTGAGAATACTGCATAAAGTGGCAGCCGGTAAGGGCAACAGCAGACTGAAGAAATGTGAGCTGGCAGAACCATTGACTCTTGAAGACATGCAGGCAGAAGCTCAGGTGCTGCAGACTGTGGATGCTTCGGAAGTGAAGAATGCTTTCATGGCCTCGAGCGACAACCTGTTTCATTTCGTGATGAACTATGGTAACTACAGTAAGAAGATGGATGAGGAAGATAAACTGGTACTGTTCTGTCAGATAGCGACACAGTATCTTGATGAGTTGACTGTGGAAGATAATTACCAGACAATGGGGAACATAGAGTACCCTCTCATTTATTCAAGACAAAACTAAAAAGGATTCGTATGCGATATACAAAAGAAATATTCGATATCCTTAGTCGAGGAGGTTTCATCTCGCAGAATAGTGTCTCACATCAGAAGACACAACTATATGATGCGATTGAGGATGACTACAATGAGTATCTGGAGTACTACAAGGGCATCGGTTTCTTCCTTGAAAGTGGAAATAGCTATTATTACTTCACTCGTACAGAGAACAAGGTGGACTTGGAGAACAAGATCCAGCGTATGGCAGAATGGATAGATCGTGTGGACTTCCTGAAGGTGTTTAACTCCACCTTCGGTCCTGGATTTACTTTCCGCAAGTCGAACATCATGGAGCAGTTTGCCAATGACATCGAGCTGAAGGAGAAATCCGGAGGACTGTATCCGGAGGAGAAGAGTCTGGAGAATAAAGTCGAAAGTCTGGTGAAGGACCTTGAGAAACAGGGATTCGTGGAGATGGAGAACGAACTGGACGGCACTTACAAGGTAACATCGGCTTTCCATTATATCGAAGAAATGATTGATTGTCTCACCATTTATGAAACGGAGGATGAGCAATGAGAGCACTAAGGAAAATTGTCTTCATCAATAGCGCGAACATACGCTATGCGGAAATTAAGCTGGACGGAAATGTACACTTCATTGGAACCCAAGGTGTGGGCAAGAGTACGTTGCTGAGAGCTATCCTGTTCTTCTATAATGCGGACAAACTGCATCTCGGTATTCCGAAGGAGATGAAGTCGTTTGACGACTTTTATCTGCCGAACCCCAACTCTTATATCGTGTATGAGGTGGAGCATGAGCACAGGCCTTTTACGGTTTTGGTGTTCCGCTCTTCGGGGAGAGCATGCTATCGTTTCATAGATGCTCCATTCGAGAGAAAATGGCTGGTGGATGAGTTTGGTGACGTGACATCGGAGTATAAGGTCATCAATTCGCGTCTGGACAAAAACATCTACATGAGCAAGTTGATTGACCGTTACGAGATGTTTAGGGAAATCATCTACGGCAACTACAAGGTGGCTGGCAAAGAGTTCGGAAACTTCCAGCTCATGGAGGCGAAGAGCTACCAGAACATCTACCGGTCGATACAGAATGTGTTCCTTAATTCAAGGTTAGATGCCGACTTCATCAAGGATATCATCATCCGATCGATGGAGGAAGAAGAATCGAACATCAATCTGGCCTATTATCGTGGGCAGGTGGCCGACTTTGAGCAAGAGTATAAGGATATTTCGTGCTGGTTCAGGACCAATGCCAAGGGGGAATCGGCAGTGAGACTACAGGCTGACAAGGTGATAGCCTGCTACCATGACCTGCTGTATCAGAAGCAGCAGATTGGGGAGCTGTGTGGCGAACTGAACTATGCGGTCAGAAATTCGCGTGAACGTATTCCGTTGGTTGAAGAGAATACGGAGAAACTGACAGCCGAAAGAGAGCGCCAGCAGAAGCTGCTGGGAGAAGTAAAGGAGAAGTACGAGACTGAGAAATCAGGCCTGAACAAGCAACTGGGCGTAGCGGATGACAGAATCAAGTCTTGCAAGGCGAAGAAGGAATACTATACTAGCATAGGTATTGATGAGATAATCCGCAGATGCAATGAGGGACCTTTGCTGAAGGAACAGCTGACGGCTCAGAAGGAGAGACTCAATGACCTCACGTGCCAGTACAATGATATTGCCAGCAAATACAAGAAGCTGGTGGATGGTGTGAAGTCGGAATTGGACGGCTTCAGGCAGTTGCAGGAGAATAGGAAGAACAATATCCGCACAGAGTCTCTCTCGAGAAAGGAACAGCTGATGGATGAAAGAGACAAGCAGAAGAGAGAGATTGCAGCTTCTTTTGAAGAAAAACTAAGAGTTGCGGAGAGCCAGATAGATAGCATCAAACTGGAGAGACAGGAGTGTGAGAAGAGCCTGCACGCTTTGCTGTTATATGCTCCTTACAAGGATGTGATGGATCTGCATCTGGCTAAGAAGGTTGAGCTGCAGAAGGAGGAGGTGAAACTGGCTGGCGACATCAGAAGTCTGGATGCCAACTTGAAGCAGTTGCAGACTGAATATGAAGCTATTGTAAAGGACATAGAGTCTGAAGCAAAGGCAGAACTGGAGCGAAAGGCTCAAGAGATGAAACAAGTAGAGACGAAGATTGCCGAATTGGATAAGATGCTCGAGTGTACGAAAGGTTCGCTCTACGAGTGGCTGGACGGCCATGTGACAGGATGGGAAAAGAACATCGGAAAGATCATAGACGAGAAGCAGGTACTGTATCGTACAGGATTGCATCCCGAAAAGGTGGATACTGCAGGCAAGACACTCTATGGGGTGGAACTGGATCTGACGGAACTGCCGATGAGTGTGCGCAAGCCTGACGAAATAAAGGCAGAGAAGCAGAGGCTGGAAGAGCAGCTGAAGGCTATGAGGAAGGCGTGTGCAGAAATTGAAGCGAAGAAGGTAGTGGAACTGGATTCGCAGAGAAAGGCCTACACTCCCCGGGTGAAGGACATGCGTGAACGAAGGTCGCTTTGTGAGGCTCAACGGAATTCTATCCCAGGAAAGGTGAAGGCTCTGGATGTGAAGATTCAGGACCTCCTGAACAAGACAGAGGAGGAGAAAAAGCAAAAGAAGGCAGCTCTGGACAAGCAAATGAATGATGTGAGCCACAGGCTGATGGATGCAGAGTCCGTCATCACGAAGACCAGAGACGACAAGGAGAAACAACTGAAGACTGCCCAGAAGTTGTTTGAACAGGCTGTGGCTAAGGTTGAAGGTGAACAGAAGGCTGCTCTGAATGAGATAGAAATTGCAGTCAAGGCAAAGCAGACTTCGACTGAAACGGAGATCATGCGCTTGCAGCAACAGGAACTGAATGAAATGAAGGGAAAGGGTGCCGATACGGGTGCTGTGGAGAAGTGCAAAGACACCATCAGCGGCATCGAGAAGGAACTTGATTATATAGAAAACAATCGCAAGTTCGTCTATAAGTATCAGTCTGATAAAGAAGAACTACTGGATAAAGAGGATGAGTTCAAGGTTTTGAAGAAAACTCTGCAGGAGAAACTCGGTCAGCTGGAGGACAAGTACGAACTGAGGCGACAGGATTACGGCCGTAAGATTGCTTCATTGAATAAAGAGATAAGCGGGTGCAATGAGCAATTGCAGAAGATAAAACAAGGTCTGGGGAAGGCAGATGACTTTGTTGGCAATTCGGATCTTTGTCCGCCGATACTCAGGGATGTGCCAGAGCGTAAGACCCTGAAATCGCCTGAAGAGGTGGTGTCGGATTTGACCGGCATCATCGTTTCGAGACACAGGAAAGAAGAACAGTTCAAGCAGTCGGTTGTGCTGTTCAACGATAATTTCACGTCCAAGAATACCTTTAACTTTAAGGTTGTGCTGAAGACTGTGGAGGATTATCTGGACTTTGCTTCGAATCTGGATGACTTCATCCATAACAACATGATTGAGGTGTACAGGAACAGGACGAGTGAACGCTACACTGAGATTCTTGCGCGTGTCTCTTCGGAGATTGGAGCTTTGACCAAACGCGAGTCGGAAGTGGTGAAGGTGATTCAGGGTATTAACAAGGACTTTGATGCTCAGAAGTTTGTGAAGGTCATCCGGCAGATTTCTATCCGATCGAAACCGTCATCGGACAAGATGGTTCAGCTGATGAAGCGTATCAAGGAGTTCCATGACGAGAACCAGTTCGCAATGGGTGAGGCAGACCTGTTCACCACCGATAATCGGGAGGATGTGAACAACAAGGCTGTGGATCATATCCTGGACCTGATGAAGTATCTGAATGAAGATACGAGCAGGAAGAGTATGACATTGGGCGACCTGTTCGATTTGGAGTTCCGAGTGGTGGAGAACGATAATGACACACAATGGACATCGAAGCTCTCGCATGTGGGTAGTGAGGGAACCGATACGTTGGTGAAAGCTATGATCAACATCATGCTGATCAATGTATTCAAGTCACAGGTCAGCAAGAAGTTCGGTGATTTCAAAGTGCATTGCATGATGGATGAGATTGGCAAGCTGCATCCACAGAACGTGAAGGGTATTTTGGGATTTGCCAACTCGAAGAACATCCTGTTGATCAATTCTTCGCCTACTACATATAATGTTTCAGATTATCGATATACCTATCTATTGGACAAGGATAGTAAGTCGAGAACTATTGTCCGTCCGTTAATTACTCAGAAATGAAAATAACCAGAAGTTTGATAGACAAGCTCATTGCCCTGAGTAATGGCGAATCATTGCCTGCCTGCAGATTAACGGGAGAATGGGTGAATGAACTAGTCAGAGACGGTATTCTGGTCAGTTCTTCGAGAGGTAGCAAGAGAAGCTTGAAGGCTGTAGACAGAGAGTCGTTTGTGAAGGCCTTGGCGAGAATTGACGAGCGTTTTGCTGACCTCAAGAAGACGAGAAATCTGCTGATGGATGATGGCTCTTCTGGAGGCGCTTTGCGTGCTTCTCAGGCTGCGGATTCTGGAAATTCGAAATTGAAGATGAGGAGGTCTTTCCCTGGGTTTCTTGTTAATTCTTATGAGGCTATTGATGCTCAATTAAATGGCAGGTCATGTGTTATCCTACCAGAGGAAGGAAGCTGTGTGTTCGTGTCGGATTGGGAGCGTTTTGTGATTCCGTCTGACGTGATAGTAGTGGGCATCGAGAATCCAGAGAATTTCAGATTCATACGTCAGCAAAGGTATCTGTTTGAGTCGTGCCTGCCAGGGAAACAGCTGCTGTTCGTGTCTCGCTATCCCCAATCGTGCGACCTCAGGAACTGGCTTATGGGAATTGGCAATCCGTATGTCCATTTTGGCGACTATGATCTTGCCGGTATCAGGATTTTTATAACTGAATTTCATCGCTATTTGCCAGATCGGTCATCGTATCTGATACCTTCGGACGTGGAAGAGAGGCTGAGGAATGGTTCAACGGAACGTTTCCAGGGCAACTATTACGAGAACCGTCATTTGTCTTCTGATATCCCTGAACTGCAGGCTTTGATCGACCTGATTATGAAGTACCATAAGGGGTATGACCAAGAGGGCTATATAAGTTTTTAAATACTATGTTTCTTTACCAAAAACTCATAGATCGTTCCACTCTGCGTCAGGGATTCCAGATTCCGGTGGAGTTTCATCACCTGCTGAAGGCGATGCCTGGGGGTATGCCCCAGCATGGGGAGACACGTAACGTAAAGGTGTTGATTGATGGTGTGGGCTATGATGCACAACTCAAGAACCAAGACTTTGACCGCACGAAGTATGATGGACATGCGGACGTAATACAGATAAGGTACAGCGAAGGATGCGCATTAGTGAAACGATTGCGAGAGGTATTCTCTTCGACCTGGAACTATGTGGAAAGCATCAAGAACCTACCGAAAAACATCAATCGAAAGTTCACCATCCGTATACCCAAGGAACATCAGGAGTTTCTTGCCCTTAGCACTACGGATTTACCCGAAGTCTTTGTGGCTGATTGCATCACAACGACAGTCAAGGCAGAAGTGAAGACTGAAGTGAGCACGATGTCGGAACTCAACTTTGAAACCTTCGAACCGCGTGAAGATAAGAGCGTTGGTATCAAACAAGTTACTCGCTTGCAGAAGGTTAGACTGCTTGACCGCTCAATTGGAGATTCCCTAAAACTTCTCTACGACTATCGTTGCCAGATGACAGGCGAGAAGGTTGGCGATGAATACAACGCTCAGGTGGTAGAAGCCCATCACATCATCCCCTTCACTGAGAGTATGAACAACGACACCTCGAATATCATCATCCTCTCGCCCTCATATCACCGCATCATCCACAAGGCAAATCCATCATGGGATAGTAAGAATTTGGCGTTTATCTTTCCTAATGGATTGATTGAGAAAGTGAAGATAGATAAGCATTTGAACATATAACAAACATGAACGAAATACATAAATATATTGACGTTGAAGCTTACGAACGTGTGGCAGAGCCACATAAACGTGAGAGAGCCTCGGCTTGGCGTACCGCTATTGGTCTTCAGGACGTGGGTTGACACCATGTATCTGAATATATAAAAGAAGCAGCTGTAAAATATATCGAAGGTGACATCAGCTAAATGAGTGGTCATTCCCAATTCGGGAAGGACCACTCATCATTATTTATACTCACACGCGCGTAAGCTATTACAATACCATCAACGCCTAACGTTCTTTCTTTTATCCTTGTCATTCCAAGGAGAATGACTATTACTTCCACCGCCTCCTGTACCTACACGAGCTTGAGCTGGGCCATCCATAGCTGCGATGAGGACTGCGCCAAGGAGTTCTGCCTGTTTTGCATTGACTTGTTCTGCGGGATCGAATGCGTCATTGACAAGTTCGTGGATGGTAAGCTCGCCATCATCAAAGCGTTTTACATCATAGTAGCCAACATTAAAAAAAGGCAGAATAAGCACATAGAAAACATGAGCCTATAAAATGCAAATAGCGTGTAACTCATTGAGCTACACGCTATTTGATAGTGTTTTGTTATGTCTTTACTTATTGGTCTCATTTGACCTCCTCAAATATAAACAGTATTGTGTATCAGTGACTTACAAATACGCGTGAACGTTTTGGAAATCTATTAAGGGCAGTGAAGGCAAACAAAAATAGGAAAAAATAAGACGATTAGTATATTCAGCAGAAGGTATATAGATTTGTTTATTGTTATCTATGGATAGCAAATTTGAAAATCTTGTTTTGTCAGATTACTCATATGTAATATATACGCACACGCACGATACATTGCATCACAAAAACAAAGTACCACAAAAATGCTGGATGAAATAGCACAAGAATAACGAATAATGCCAAAAAAGGTTATTGGAATACACCTTTTTGTGTGTTATATTGCTATTATTTGATGGAAATTTTGTAACTTTGCACCCAGTAAAGGTTAACGACATAAACCTTTTAATGTAATTTGTTACAAAAACCATATATATGAGAAGTATAGAAGATGTAATGAATGAGTGGAACGCTTTGCAGCCTTTGTCTGATAGAGACAGAGAGATGCTAAGTCGTCGATTCACTATTGATTTCAACTACAACAGCAACCATATTGAGGGTAATACACTGACTTATGGACAGACAGAGATATTGCTCATGTTCGGAAAGATTGTTGGCGAGGCTGATGTTCGTGATGTTCACGAAATGACTGCCAGCAATGTTGGTCTAAAAATGATGAAGGAGGAGGCTCTACTTAAAGAGACTCCTTTGACGCAGCATTTTATACGAACATTACATAAAACCCTCCTGCGTGAGGATTACACAGTATATCGCACACTGCCTGGAGGTGTTCAGACGAGCTACGTCATTCATGCCGGGCAATACAAAACTCGTCCTAATTCCGTCATTACTCGTTATGGTGACCGATTCGAGTATGCAACGCCTGACGAGACTCCTGCATTGATGAGCGATTTGATCGATTGGTACAACGATGCAGAAAGATCGGGAAAGTTCACTCCAATAGAGCTTGCCGCGATATTCCACTATCGCTACATTCGTATTCATCCATTTGAAGACGGCAACGGGCGTATAGCCCGATTGATGGTCAATTACATCCTCACTCGCCATGATTACCCTATGATAGTGGTACGTAGCCGTAAGAAAAAAGAGTATTTAGAGGCGTTGCATCGTACAGACCTGACTGTCGGTGCAGCACCTTCACTTGGCGCACATGCCTCAAAGCGCGACATTCAACAGTTTCTCACTTACTTTACCAACCTCTTTATTGACGAGGTGTCATATGACATACAGTTCTTGACTGAGCGTGGAGATAATGTATGGTGGTTTGATGGCGAACGCGTGAAATTCCGTAGTGCTACTACCAGTATAATACTAAATCGTATGTATGAGCAGCCGAATAGTACCATTCCGCAACTGGCAGAGGCAGCCGGTATCAGTCTTACAGCAGTAAACAAGCAGTTACGACTGCTTACTGAGAAGGGATATATCACTCGTACAGAGAAAGATAATTCTTGGAGGCTAATTATCACCCCATCAGTATAAAACACAAATCACGTATAAACGTATGAATCAAGGAAATACTTGGTACGACTACTTAAACGAACTGAAGCGTTTCTTGTGTGACGTTGCAAAGTCACGGTGGGCAAGGTATTTGTTCTACCCATTAGGTGTGTTTGTAGCTATCATGTACATGACAAGCCAGGCAGGAGCACACCCATATTCGTTCTTTAGTTATGTATGCGATTTTGCAGGTTGTATTGCAGTCATCATATTATGTACTATGACTGTTCTATCTTGCATCTTCACCGCTGACTATCCATATGATAGACTAAGGAGAAGAAACAAAGAGAGGGATAATCAGCGAATAATTGCAGCATTTCGGAAAGAGTATGATAAAGAGACGGAGCTGCGCATACAAAGAGATAACGAGTTAGTACGCCGACAGGTTATCGTAGAATGCCACAAGCAACAGAAGGCTCAACTGGACGAGATCCGCACGAAGCAGAAAGAAGAACTGGATAATCTGCAAAGTGAGATAAACCAGAAAAAGAAGGAATTGGAATTCTGTAAAAGCCGATACGAGCAGGATTATCAAAATCTTGAGAATGTCCACAAAAAATCGGAGGATGAAATCGTCAGATTGACACAATACATTACGGAGAAAGAGAAAAGTATCGGAGACCTTCAAACTCGACTCGTTGAATCGCAAAGCTCCTACAACATTCAGATTGAAGAACTTAAAGCTCGACAGGCTGAAGAATTGGAGCAGTTTAAACAGAAAGCTATTGATGAACTCCGCAGTAATGGATTCAGTTTGTTCAAAAAGGCGACAGAGGCGTTAGAAGAATCACGTGAAAGAATCTTACGCGAAAACTCAGAAAGAGTGAAAGTCGTAACAACATATGCTGTGATGGAACTCACCCAATTCGGATTCTCCCCAGAATCATACGCATTCATTCAGCACAAGGTTTGCACCTTTGCCGAAACTGGAGGTAAGTTCGACAAGTCAGAACAAAGCATAATCGTGAATCCATGCAAGAATGAGGTTGCCAGAAAATATGGCCGTAAGAAGAAGATAAACAAAACAGGCAATGTTCTTACGACGCTGGATATTGCACACTACACTCGCAACATAGCTATTTATCTTGATTTTAGACTCGAAGATGTTGCCCGATTTACAGTATATTTGTTCAAAGAGTGGTACCCAGATGGAGATTTCCTGAGTATTACAAAAGCTGCTGCGAAGTTACCCGATAGTGGATTAATCAAAATTCATGAAGATTTGGAGGGGTATATAGCGGAGCAAGGATGGGGGTAGAAAAATTCGCAAATGCCATGGAAACTGATGCGAGACGTAACTTTTATGCATCTTGACAAGGAGGACAAGCCATCTTTGCTTGCCCCTGTCATGATAGCAATCCTTTCTACCTGTGCTCAGTTGGAACGTGATAACATCTCATTTCGACTGAACTCAGAAAGAAAGCAGTATGTAGAGAAAGGCGGTAAACTCGGCAGACCTACAGGTTCCACCAAGTCCCAGGATAAAAAGAGGGAAGAATATAGAGAGGTTATCAACCTCTTGAATAAGGGGTATGCCATCCGTGATGTTGCAAAACTCACAGGAAAAGGAATCAGCACTGTTCAAAGAGTCAAGAAGGAATTTGTGGCTTGACGCACGAAACCTTGGAATGGAGCCGTGAAACACAGCCTCATAATAAAGTGGTCAAGGGTATAGCGACGTGCTATGCCCTTTGTCATAAGCCGGGGTGGTGTTTCACACCTGTGTTTTTACCAGATTCGTGAAACGCTAATGTGGTTTCAAAACCAGATTGTCGAAATAACAATGAGGTTTCCAAACCAGTACCCTGATTCGGGGTTGCGATTTACGATGACTGATGTCTCCTAAGAACAGCCTCCTATTAGTTATAGAGTTTCATTCTTAATCTTTCAAAATCTTCTGTCATATGCGCCTTTATGTATGCTAGTTTGTAACAGATCATTGCTCTGTTTCGAAAGAATTTTCTATTCGAAAGGGAATGTTGGCGCAATTCTATCTCGTGTAGAACAATCTTTATAGCCGAACTATATCGTTCTTTCTCTTCATCTGAAAGTGAATCAATGTAGGCAAGGATTTCTTCCTTCTGTTCTTTCCAGAGTAACATTCCATGTGTATCACTGAGGATTTCCTTTACTCTCTCCATTTCTGTGAACCTTGGATATGTAAATGGTTGTATCTTCTGAATCTTCAGGTATGTATAGATATACGGATTAACTGCCAACCCATGGCTTAGTGCGATTGTTGCAGTCAATTCATCCATATTCTTTGGTTTAATTTGTCGAAGGTCGTACTTGTCCCATTCGGATTCCATCATGAAGATGCCGTCTGTATCTGCTCGTTGAAACAACTCAAATGTTGAAGAATCATCGAGAGGAAGATTGTTTGCATCAAACTTATCAGCAATGAAGGCAAACATTTGCTTAGCCTTTTCTTCTGTCATTCTTTTCATGCGCGTGTTCTATCTATGATTATATACAACTTACTGAACTTTACTATTGGGCGACCGAGGTATGTTGATATGTTATAGCCATTTGTCTTTGCCCAATCGACAATTTGGTTCCGGTATTCTTCTGGATAATAGATTGTCAGTATTTTTTGTTCAATCATCTCGCTCCATGTAAGAGGAAGGCCAATCTTATTGATGTCTTCAACCTGTGCTATTCCAAGAGCAACAGCAGTAGGACTTTTAACGAAATCTCCTTTTTCTGGTGTTGGAGTCACCACAAAAGACTGTTTAACGCCATCAACAAGCGATTTGATTGCCAAGAGTTCCTGGGCAAGTTCAAGTTCTGCAATGAAGTCCACCTCTGCATCAATAAGCTGGTTAAACATGTCATCTTCGTGACCGAGTTGTTTCAGTCCCCAGTGTGCCTGAAAGCGGAGGGTCTCAACGGCACTCTTCTTTGCATGTGCCTCTGCCTTCTTCTGATTCTTTTTCTTTGTCATACTTTGTTTGATTTTGTACGTTACTATTACATAATACGATTAAAAATCTTCAAAATCGGTAATTTTACCGCCTTCTCTGCAAAATTTCCGCAGAACAAACGCAATTTCTTCGTGATTTTGCCGTTATTTTGATAAATTTGCAGAAATTTTTGAATCATGATCAGTAAAACTTATCTCAGATACATTTGGCTACTTGACACTATAAAGCGTTCAAAATATCCTCTCACATTCGAGGATATTGTTAAGATATGGGAGGGGTCTCCTTATGCCTATATGGGTGGTTTACCAATACGCACCTTCCACGAACATCGTAAAGGTATTGAAGAAATGTTTGGAGTTATCATAGAATGTGATAAATCCAAAGGTTACATATATTATATAAAGAATCCAGAAGTCCTGATCCAAAATCCTTATGCACAACTTTTATTGCGTAAGTACAGTGTTCCACAGGATTTCTCCACATTTAACATGATGCGTGACCGCATTTTGTTGGAAGAGATACCCCATGGCACTGGTTACTTTGACTCAGTTGTTGAGTCTATGAGGACTAATACAGAGCTTATAATTGACTATCAACGTTATGAGGGACAACGAGAAACACTTACGATGCAACCTTATTCAATGAAGGTTTACAACAGAAGATGGTATGTACTAGGCTACATAAAAGAAAAGGAATCTATCAGGCATTTGGCATTGGAAAGGTTTCTTGATCTTCATACAACGACGAACAAGTTTGAATTTCCAAAGGACTTCATCCCTAGAAAATACTATGACAATGTTGTGGGAATATATGTGAATGAAGAGCTTCCTGTCGTTAATCTGAAGATAAGGGTGTATGGTGTACAGATGGAATACATGAGAATGTTACCACTCCATAAGTCACAAAGCGAAGTAAAGTCACGCTATGGAGAGTTTGCTGAGTTCACCTACAGAGTCTGTCTGACTCCAGAATTGAAGTCAAAGATACTTGCAATGGGACCAAACGTCGAGGTGTTGGAACCATTGGAATATCGTGAAGAGATAATGTCCCAAATTAGTGCTTCTCTTGACAGATATATGAAAAAAGAGTAAGAAATCCGATGGTATTCTGCGGAGTTTACGCACACAACACCCCCAAAACGCCAGATTTTACCCTTTTTCATTCGTATTATATAATAGAGACACATAATTCCGATAGTACAATGAAGAAGAAAATTACAAACCGTGTTAGTCTGCCAGTAGAGTCACTCCTTAAGGAGGCAACCGAGCAAACTTTGCTCACAGTGGAGCAAGAAGTTGAACTCGCAAACCGAATCAAGCAAGGGGATGATGAAGCTCTAATGGATTTATATAACTGCAATCTCCGTTTCGTAGTAAGCGTAGCAAAGCAGTACCAGGACAGGGGGAAGTCGATGGAGGAACTAATTGAGGTAGGAAACAAAGGACTTGAACTTGCTTCAAAGAAGTTTGACCCACAGAGAGGTTTCAAATTCATTGCTTATGCGGTTTGGTTCATTAGGGCGAGCATCCTTGCATTCCTTGAAACTTCAAAGAACGACATGAATTTTTCAGATCTCACGAAGGAAGAGAAACGTGAACTGGTATCAAAAATATCAAACGAGCGTGATAAAGAGATACTTACTAGATGGTTTGGTCTTGTCGATTCACCAGAATCACTTGATGACATCGGAGAAAGCTTAAATCTTACGACTACACGAGTTCAGCAACTAAGAGACAGGGCTATTGCAAAGCTCAATGCTCATAAGGATAAATAAAATTACCAGGTTATGGCAATAACATTCGACATACTTAAACCTGAAGCCAAGATATTTCAGGAATTGAAGAAAAATCCATCTTGGTGGGCAAGATTCAAGAACGACTCTTCTCTGTACATCGAAATACGCAAAGACAATCAAGTCAACGTGTATTTTGAGGGTGGTAGCGTTGCTCGCATACACTATTGTAGCAAGCATAAGAAGTTACAGGTCTTTACTCATCACAAATACCTTAACCTCCCAGCTCCATCAAAGCGTAATGCTTATATTGAATGTAGTGGCATTATTGATGAACCGAAAGAGACAAATTCAGAAATCCTCGTGTGCGATAAAGTCATAGAGAGAGTAAAGACATGCTACTCTCAAAAACATGCTATCAATGGCATTGTTGATAAAGAAAAATGGTCTGAAAAGTTTATTCAGGGCACATTGATAACGCAGTCGTCGGATTTTCATCTTGATTCAGAGTTTGCCTACAATGATGCAACAGATAAGAATAGAATTGACCTTATTCGCTGTGACAAAGGAGTAATTACATTTGTAGAGTTAAAGCGTATTGCTGATGGTAGAATGCTTCACAAGACAGATGAATCGCCAGAAATTGTTGATCAGATGAACAGATACAAGGATTTCATTACAAAATATTCTGTTGAACTCCTTGCCTACTACCAAAAACTCTATGATGTGAAGGCAGAATTAGGATTGCCAGTGCCACAGATTCGCCCTTCTTCTATCAATCCTGAGCCTCATTTACTTATCTTTGATAACTGGACAAAGGAAACAACTGGAAGAAAGATTCACCGTGAACGTCTCATTGACATACTGAATAGAGAGAAGATTAACTTCAGCATACAAACTGATTTATAAGCATGAACATAGTAACCACATGTATAGGTGAACTTCCCGAAGAATTGCGAGAAGCTGCCATAAACGGGCAAAGAGAACGTCGCAAAAATGGTAATATCTATTATTCGTTCCTGTCTGATGAGTGCGTAGAATCATTGAAAGACGAGGTTATGCTCACAATCTGGCCAATGGAGAACGGTTTTATCTTCACGATGGATGACCGCCATGAATTTGTCGAAGTGCCAGATTCAGAATGCCCATTATCGGCAGAAAGGGCTAAATGGTATCTGGAGCACATGCAACCTTGGACAAAAGAGGTAGAAGACATGTGGTTTGAGACAGTAGCTGACTAAATAACAATTCGCAACATGAATATAAAAGTACATAGAGGACTTGACCAGATTGGAGGTTGCATCACAGAGATTTCCACAGAAACTTCTCGTGTGTTTATAGACTTCGGCCAGAACTTGCCAGGTAATGGTGAGCCAACAACTCCCGAAGAGGACGAAGTGTTGGTGACGCAGATATTTGCTCAGAACAAGAAGCAGCATGAAGCCGTATTCTACACCCATGGTCATGAGGATCATGTTGGATTGTTTGAATACATTCCTGAAGATGTTCCTCAGTATATGAGTGAAGGAACCAAGGGACTGCTGGAGATAAAGTACGATGTTCTTTACGAGGGCGCAGACTTAAAAGTCAATGAACTCCTTGAAAACGAATATGATTCTCAGGAGTATAGCGATGCTATGAACAACCTCATATATGCTGACAACAAATGCAAGTTGCTCAACAAGATTGAGATTTGGCAGCGTACTTCACCACGCAAAGATTCCGAAAGCATCTGTATTGGCGACATCAAGGTAACACCTTTCTTTAACTGCCACAGCATCTATGACTCCCACATGTTCCTCATCGAAGCTGACGGCAAGCGCATCTGGCACATGGGCGACTATCGCGAGCATGGCTACATGGGCAAAGGACTGATTCCTACTCTGAAGAAATATGCAACAGACATTGACGTGCTCATTACAGAAGGAACAATGCTGAAGCGTGAAGACAAATGCATTCATGAGCATATTGTATCGTACAAAATGCAGAATGTGATGAAAGCCTTCAAGTATGTCTTTGTCCTTGCATCTGCCACTGACATAGAAAGACTGGCTGCTATTAAGCAAGCTTCTATTGATGCAGCCAAACCACTATGCATTTGGTCTTTGTTTATGAAGAAGACGATGGCATACTTCACAGAGCGCGAAGCAAAAGCATCAAAAGGTTTGTTCTCATTCGAGCCATTGTTCTACAATGATCGACTGCTGAAGAAACTGAAGCAGACTGGTATGACAATGGTAGTAGGTACATCGCAAATGGAACGTGTAAAAGGATTGCTCGACAAGCTGCCCCAGGAAGAAACACTTCTCATCTACTCATCATGGGATGGTTACTACAAGGATCCTGAGCAGGTGAGGGCTAATCCTAAGTACAAAGAGTTCCGTGACATGTTCCACAATGTTATGGACATACACACCTCTGGTCATGCCGACCGCCAGACAATCGAGAAAGTAATTAAAACATTTAAACCAAAGGAAGTTATCTGCATACATAAAGAGGCAGATGCCGAACTATAATATTTAAGACATGGCAAATATCATCTATTCAAATTATTTTGAAAAGATCGACCTGTTTCAAAGACTAAAAAAGGAAGGTCGGATTGTGAATACACCCTTTCGGAACACTGTTTCGGAAAACTCTTTTTGTTTTGAAGTTGGAATGAAACCATCCAATACAGAAGAATACAAGAAGTGTTTGCTTCAGACAATAAAGGAAGTCTTTGGAATCACCAATGAATCTTTTGACGAAAAGTTTAACCAAGCTATAAATGGAGCAGGCCAGGAATGGAATGAACTCAACGTTTTCCACTCATCTTCACTCCTTGCCTTACTGTGTTTTTACAATGTCAGTGAAGAGAATCCTCTTTCTGTAGAAATTGAAGGCAAGACATGCAAGTTTACAACGAGTGAATTTGAAGTGTCTAACATCATCGGAAAGAATATAAGGGGCAGGAATTATTCATCCCATATTGACGTAAAGCTTACTGGAACATATGAAGGTAAGTCTGTCTCATTATATTTAGAGTCCAAATTCTCAGAGTATGTCAATCAAAGGGGAAACGCATCTTTTTCATATACTGATGATTATAATTCTATATACTCTAAGCTGCAAGGCAAGATAGAAAATTTGGATATTAACATTGGAAGTGATGAAATAACATTGGTTCAGACCAATAACAAACGACCAGCTCGTTATTGGCAAGGTATCAAACAAATGGTATCACACTACCTGGGAATGAAGAATTGCAAAGATGAGAGAGAACTCATTTATCTTGGAGAAATATTATATGATTTCCGTCCAGCCATATACAAGCCGAATGACTTCTTCGGAGATTATGAAGACATACACAAGCAACTTGTAGATGCGTTAGAAGAAATAGAATCACAACCACAAACATTTAAAGTGGGAAAGAATATACTAACATATCAAGGTGTATTCAGAAACTATAATTTGGATGAACGAGTGCGTGAACTCTATGATCTATAACGTGTTGCTTGAAATATTCTACTTTAATATAGAACGAAAATGAAAATAAGAATAATTTTATTGGCTCTCTTTTGCACCACGATTGCACATGCTCAGTCAGTCATTGATCAGGTATTTAAGACGATAGTTCCTGAGACAGAAAGAGCATTCTACAATTTTCAATCAGTTGATGGACAGACCAAAATCTTAGGCTATGGAAACGGCATAAGCAATGTGTATGACGAAAAATGGACCACGCTGGAAATTCACAATGCAGGACAAGAGGAACTTAATACTGGTTATTATTACTTGACCAGAAGCTATCAATATGACAGCAATAGAAAAACATATACTACCACTGCCTGGGAGAAAGCTGACTATCCAAACAAATCGGCAAAATATTCCTATAATATTTGGACTGACAATTATAACAAATTCTATAATGGAGAGGCTAAAACTTTATATTATCTAAGGGGTGTAAATCAACAGTTTCTTAGGTCTCACTCTGTTTCGACTTTTAGTGATAGCTATACAGGTATAGCAGGACAATTAAGTCGAGTAAGTCATCAATATACTGCCTTAACAACAGAATTCAATTTGGTTGATTGGGATGGTAATATTTTGTGCAGAATAGATCCACCATATTACATAAGTAGTGGTTATTGCCAAGCAATAGATGTTAAAGATAAGACATATTTAATTGTGACAGCATACTATATGTATCCAAAGAACGTTATTAAAGATTGTGATACCTATAGTACTGTAGAATATGAATTGTCTTCAAAGGAGGTAGAGCCTGGTTACTATCATTATTTTGTCTATGAGTATGATAGCAAAGCAAATGCTATACAGATGATAAAGACAGATAAGTCATTGGCTAACAGAAGAGAAGTCGCTCGTTATGATGCGAACGGAGTAAAATTGAATAGTCCACAAAAAGGAGTGAATATTATACTATATTCCGACGGCACTTCAAATAAGGTGATAGAAAAATAAATGAAGATTCTTCAAATATCCGACACTCACACTAAGCATCAGCAACTAACATACCTGCCAACTGCTGATGTTATTGTGCATTGTGGCGACTTCACGGAACAAGGCACAGAGGAAGAGGTTCTTGACTTCTTGAATTGGTTTATAGAATTGCCTTACAAGCACAAGATATTCGTCACCGGAAATCATGATTTGTGTCTATGGGATGCTGAAGGTATAGAAGACCTTCCCGACAATGTTCATTTCCTTCAAGACAGAAGTTGTGAAATAGAGGGTATTCGCTTCTTTGGATTGGCATACAATCATTCAGAAAAGTTCATTCCAAACGATACCGACGTACTTGTTACGCATGAACCACCTGTAATGATACTCGACGAATCATCAGGTACGCATTGGGGAAATGCACCTTTGAGAAACAGAGTACTAGATGTTAAACCAAGGTATCATTTGTTTGGTCATGCCCATGATGCTTTTGGAACAGAGAAGCATGATAGCATTGTGTTTTCAAATGCAGCAATGTTAGATGACAATTACAATATACGGAATAAACCAAAAGTGTTCATTCTTGACATGTAAAATTATTGAAAGTGACTAATTTGTATGGTACAATAAAACAGCCCTGTCCTCACGGATGGGGCTGTCTCGTAATCCAAAATAACAACTGACTCAACTAATGCTTTATAGCCAACCAAACTTTACCACATAGCAAATGAGTAAAATCGTAGAGCACAAAGCTATCTCCATGATGACGATAAATAACCAGAAGTAGATGTTGAAGGTCTTCTTGTCAATGAATATACCTTTGTAGCCATTCATTACTTTCTCAACCTTGTTTCCCAAGGCTTTAAGGCTATTATCAACCTTTGCCTCATGGTTCTTGATAAACACATTCTCATTCGCGATTAGCTTCTGGTGAGCAGCCTCCAGATAACTCTTGCTCTCGTCCGTAAAGTCAACCTTTACAGGAGTCTGATGAGCACGAGTGATAGCATTGCAGATGCCATCGACAGCATTGTCAACACTATCTTTGGCCGCATTGAAAGATGCTAAAAGCACAGGAACCTCTAAACTGGCAAGTTTTACATTGTCAGTACAGGAAATCAGGTGAGTAACCGCCAATCTGAGCATCTTCAGCTGTTCGTCAAAGTTGGTAACCTCCTCCTTGACTTCCTGCTTCTGCTCGATCTTGGCAACAAGTTTTGTAATATCCTTAGCCATATCTTACAATTTTAGGTTTAACGTTTGAGTTTAACAACAGGCTTGCAGAGCCAGCTCGCTTTCTTGGCACAGCGACGAGCCCAGTCATCGTCTTTCTCGTTCTTGTCACGTCCCCAACCACTGCCAGGACTGCCACCGCCACCACATGATTCAGCAATTCGGGTTGCACCATCGACATAGCCAGCGAACAGAAGGATGGCTGTCTTGATGCAATTTTCAAGAGCCTCGGTACTATCATTGACAGGTTCAACAGCATCTTTGATGACATTGTAGATGTGGTCAGATACATAGGTCTTTTGCTCTTTGCCGTTGTTGTCCCAAAGAACGTAAGCACGTGTTTCCTTAGTGCCAGAAGACTGGCTTGAGACCTGAGTGGATGCGCCTTGCACTCTTGCGCTTTGCCCTGGTGCAACTGGTTTTGATACTGGCTTTGCCATGCCCATGCCAGTGTCTGTACTGCCAACCGTCACCTGAGTAGCCTTGTGGAATTTCAACCAAGTGCCTCTCAGATTCTTCAGCATAAGGTCACGACCAACACCAAGTATAGAAGACTTGTATCGAGAGTTACCCTTCATGATGGTGTACCCATGTTTAACTCCGTCTTTGTCCTCCAGAACCTTCACGTCATAACCAAGAGCCTTGATTCTGTCAACATAGTCGTTCCAGGAGTAAGCTCGCATTTCTGAAAGCACCTTGTAACACGCATCCGTAATCTCGTTGACATTCGCCTTGTGAATATCCTCGGGCAACTCCCAACCCTCTTCAACATTGATGGTGTGGGCAGCCATTGTGCAACGATTACCGATGAAACGGTTTGTCATCAGATTGCCGTCAAGGTCAATGCGATTGATCAGAATATGAAGGTGAGGAATGCCAGACTTTGAATCGTGATGGACACACGCAAACAACTGTGCTCGGCTCAGGTCAATGGCAGGTACCTTCTTTCCTTTCTTGCCTGACTTCTGTGATGCCTTAACCAACTCATCAAGGAATCGGATGGCATACCTTCTCCAGTCCTCAGATGTCCAGTCCTTTGATTCTTCAAGGGATGGGGATACCTCAATACGGAAGATTGGTTTGTCGACAGGTTTCTTGCGGAACTTTGGTGCATACTTCATCTGGATGACTTGCATCTCATTCCACATGCCCAAGGGTGGCAGACCTTCAGACAGGTTCTTGGTGTAAACTATGTCTGCTCTGTTGTGCCTGGTACAGTACTCAGTCATTCGAGCACCGTGTTCGATAGGCTTACATTCTGCCACCATGACTCTGCAGATACTTGAAGTGATTCTGAATATCTCCCCAGCGACGAATGAGATATGTAGTAGCCTCAATCCAGTTGTTCATGAACTCAGCGTCGTGGAAGTAGCTATGCAGCTCCTCCTGAGTCTTTCCACCGAGTGCATTGTGAATATGAACAAGCTCGCTGCGGGCATCCCCAAGAGAGATAAGAGCCTTTGTCTGTTCATCGTTCATAAGCTGATAAAGCATTATTTCAAGCGACTTGTCATGAATATACTGGCTCTTCTTGATTCCAGCCTTAGTAGACTCTTCAAGAATCGTTGCGTAATCCTCAGGTGAGTAGCACACCGTGATACGTGGGTTGCGTACTTTCTTCTTTTTCTTAGCAACCTTTGCTTCTGGTTTTACATTTGAATCCATAGTTGTATAAATCATTTAAATTAAGTTTATAAGAGGGAATGAAAGACAATGCGAGCTTGCGAGTATTGCAAGAAGTCAGCAGGTCGAAACACTGGGGGAACCCCTGGTGTGTCGGACAATGACACTTCTTGTTTAGCTGACTACACTTTTACTATGCCCTTCGGGTCGTTTTACAAGACTACGCAAGGTAATCTGGGTAACGTCTTCAAGCTTGTCTAGACCTTACTTAGGAGTGCCATTTTCAAGCATCTCATTGTTGCTTCATCGGTGTCAGATGACGCCCTATTTTGGGTTCTTCCGTTAAATGCATAGATAGAAAAAAAATTTTATATTATGATAAAAATAAAGCTGGCATCATCTATCTTTGTAGTGACCAAACTCAATGATAAATGAATGCCAGCATAATGCATAAAGCTTTTGGCATATCCTTGCAAGAATGTTTGGATATGCGTTGCGAAAGTAATAAAATAGTTTTGAATATCCAAACTCCATCAGACAAACTTTGCTGTCCGGAGTGTGGAAGCCATAATGTAGTCCGTAATGGTTTCACGGCCAGACGCTTTGTGAGCGTGCCGATAGGTTGTTCAAAGACTTTCGTCGAGATGAAGATCCAACGTGTCAAATGTTCTGATTGTGGCTGCATAAAGAACGAGGATGTCGATTTCGCAAAAGGCAAGCGCAGGCATACGACCGCTTTCGCCAATATGGTTATAGACTTGTCGCGCTTTGCAACTATACAGGACATTGCATGGTTCCTGGATGTATCTTGGGACATGGTGCGGAACATACAGATGGAGTTCCTGCAAAAGGAGTATGGCAGCCCGGACCTTTCAAACCTCAGATACATATCCATAGACGAGTTCGCTACCCACAAGGGACAAGTTTACAAGACGATAGTCGTAGACTTGGAAACCGGGCGGATTGTCTTTGTAGGTGACGGTAACGGCAAGGCTTCGCTTGAGGAATTCTGGAACAAGCTCGGAGACAGAAAGAATGACATAAAAGCCGCATGCACAGACTTGTCGTCTGCTTATACGGGGGCGGTAACGGCAAATCTCCCCAATGCCTCTCTTGTCGTGGATCATTTTCATGTGGTAAAGCTCATGAATGAAAGGATAGACCAGTTGCGCCGCCAGTTGTGGCATGCTGAGAAAGACGTTAACAAGCGTAAGGTAATCAAGGGCACGCGCTGGATATTGCTGAGAAACGGCAACGACATCTTTGACGCAAAATACAAGACAAGACTTGACAATGTGCTGAACTTGAATGAACCGTTGATGATTGCATATTACCTGAAAGAAGACTTGAGGGAAATATGGAACCAAACCAACAAGGATGATGCAGAATTGGTGCTAAACGAATGGGTGCGGCAGGCCATGGATTCAAAAATACAGCCATTGGTCAAAATGGCTGCTACCTTGCGGGCCTACAAGCCATATATACTTGCATGGTATGACTACCCGATATCAAATGGCCCTACTGAAGGTATAAACAACAAGATTAAAGTGCTGAAAAGACAAATGTTTGGATTCAGAAATGATGAATTCTTCACGTTAAAGCTATACGCTCTACACGACAAGCGTCTACGCATTTAACGGAAGAACCTAAAAAAAGGAATAATAAGCACATAACAAACATGAGCCTATAAAATGCAAATAGCGTGTAACTCATTGAGCTACACGCTATTTGATAGTGTTTTGTTATGTCTTTACTTATTGGTCTCATTTGACCTCCTCGAAGTCTGCGTCCTGAACGTCGTCGGCACCGTTGCTCTGTGAGCCGGCGTTGTTCTGGGTGCCACCGGCGTTGGCTCCGTTGAAGCCGGCACCTGCGTCAGCACCTGGCTGAGCACCCTGAGCACCCTGATACATCTGCTGTGAGGCAGCCTGCATAACGGTGTTGAGGTTGTTGATGGCTGTGTCGATGGCAGCCACGTCACCACTCTTGTGAGCATCCTTGAGCTGCTGGAGAGCCTGTTCGATGCCTGGCTTCTTGTCGGCAGGAATCTTGTCGCCATTGTCCTTCAGGAAGTTCTCTGTGGTGAATATCATAGAGTCAGCCTGGTTCATCTTGTCGATCTTCTCGCGCTCAGCCTTGTCGGCAGCGGCGTTAGCCTCAGCCTCAGCCTTCATGCGGTTGATCTCATCCTCGCTCAGTCCTGACGAAGCCTCGATACGTATTGCCTGCTCCTTACCGGTGGCCTTGTCCTTTGCAGAAACGTTGAGGATACCGTTAGCATCGATATCGAATGTCACCTCAATCTGTGGCACACCACGACGAGCCGGTGCGATTCCCTCGAGGTTGAACTGACCGATACTCTTGTTCTGGGCAGCCATCGGACGCTCACCCTGCAGCACGTGGATAGTCACGGCAGTCTGGTTGTCGGCAGCTGTAGAGAATGTCTCACTCTTCTTGCAAGGGATTGTGGTGTTTGCGTCGATAAGCTTTGTCATCACGCCACCCATTGTCTCGATACCGAGAGTCAGAGGAGTAACGTCGAGCAATACGATGTCGCCAACTCCCTCTTCCTTGTTGAGGATGGCACCCTGGATAGCAGCACCCACTGCAACCACCTCGTCTGGGTTAACGCCCTTTGAAGGCTCTTTGCCGAAGTAGTTCTTCACGAGAGTCTGCACTGCTGGTATACGGCTTGAACCACCTACGAGGATTACCTCGTCGATATCTGAAGTCTGGAGCTTTGCGTCGCGGATAGCGTTCTGGCATGGCACGAGACAAGCCTGAATCAGGTTGTGAGCCAGCTGCTCAAACTGTGAACGTGTGAGAGTCTTTACCAAATGCTTTGGCACACCGCCTTCTGCCGTGATGTATGGCAGGTTGATTTCTGTAGACGAAGAGCTTGACAACTCGATCTTTGCCTTCTCGGCAGCCTCTTTCAGACGCTGCATAGCCATAGGATCCTTAGAGAGGTCGATGCCCTCGTCAGCCTTGAATCCGTTCACGAGCCAGTCGATGATCACCTGGTCGAAGTCATCACCACCGAGATGTGTGTCACCATTTGTAGAGAGCACCTCGAACACTCCGCCACCAAACTCGAGGATAGAGATATCGAATGTACCGCCACCGAGGTCGAACACAGCGATCTTCATGTCCTTGTTAGCCTTGTCCACTCCGTATGCCAGAGCGGCAGCCGTTGGCTCGTTCACGATACGGCGAACGTTCAATCCTGCGATCTGTCCAGCCTCCTTGGTTGCCTGACGCTGAGAGTCAGAGAAGTATGCAGGCACTGTGATGACAGCGTCTGTCACCTCCTGTCCGAGATAGTCCTCGGCAGTCTTCTTCATCTTCTGCAGCACCATGGCTGAGATTTCCTGTGGAGTATATTTACGTCCTTCGATGTCTACACGTGGGTAACCACCCTCGTTAACAACGGTGAATGGCACACGTCCTGTTTCCTTTTCACACTGTGCGTAGGTCTCACCCATGAAACGCTTGATAGAATAAACCGTATTCTTAGGGTTTGTGATGGCCTGACGCTTTGCCGGGTCACCAACCTTACGCTCACCGTCTTTTACGAAGCCTACCACTGATGGAGTGGTGCGTTTACCTTCGCTGTTAGCGATTACTACTGGTTCGTTACCTTCGAACACTGCAACACATGAGTTTGTTGTACCCAAGTCGATTCCAATAATCTTTCCCATAATTGTATCTATTTTTTATTATTTCTTTGTTAACTGATTTCTCAGACTGCTTTCGCAATCTGTCAATCATTTTGCAAAGCCTGTGCCAATGTCACATTATGCCAAAGATATGACATCTTGTCAGACAGGAAGCGGCATTTTCCACTTCTGCCGCCCTTTCTACGACATTATTTCATGCCCCATAGATACAACACTCCCCACCCTCTCATGCGCATCATCAGGGATGCTTGTGAAAAGGCGGGGAGTCATTTCCCTGTTTTGGCTTAATTGTTATTTCGCTATCTTCTTGCCGTCCATGATATACATGCCGTTGGCTGGAGCTTCTTTCAGTTTCATTCCGCTGATGGAATACATCGTTCCAAATTTCTTACGGTCTTGGGTGGCAGCATTCACGCCCAACGTCACGTCGAAGTCCGACTGTGAGAATATCAGTTCGTCATTGTCGTAGCATTCAATGAGGTAACTGGTCATGCCGATAACCTTTTCCGGTCCGTAAATCCAAGTGTCAATATTGGAGCCAATGCCCTCTACCCAGCAAACGGTCTCGTTCCCAGGGCTTTCAATAATGATGCGCTTGCGATTCACACCTTTGACTGTGATTTCGTCAACGGTGGTGTTTCCACCTTCTCCATAGCCCAAGACGTCATCGCCGGCATTCACTGCCATATCCAGCAGCAGCGAAGGTTTGCCAGAGTCCATATAATACAGTTTCCGGTCTTCTTCGTATGCCGCAAATGTATGTGTTTTGCCCTGGTCGTTGGTAATCCTTTTGCAGTTTCTGCCATCGACAATAGTATCTCCAGACACTCTGAAGTCCAGATACAGATCTTCATGCGGCCAATGCCGCACCAGCACTTTCCATCTTTTGCCCTCCGTGAGTATGTTCTTGTAATCCTGTGCACTTACCGACAGACATGATGTCAGCGCAATAATCAAGAATAAAATCTTTTTCATAATATCATCTCCTTTATTATAGTTAATAAAATAATGTTCTGTGAATAGAGACATGTCACTGTTCGCTGAAATTCCATTCGTGTTCACGTCTTTCTGTTTCTCTCACTTGCTTTTCCGTTATACTCTTTGGCTGCCTATACAGTTCATCGTAATAAAGGTTAATCGTTGTCTTCTCGCTGTCGCCGCCTGTATCGGGTACATATATTACAATACCTTCTGAACCAACCGTCTGGGTGGACTGGTGCATCACATTTCCATACTGATCTTTTACCACCACGCCAACATCATATATGGTGGAGTCTGACTTGATGGTTATCTCATCATCGTCGTAAGACACGGACGGATGACCACAGGGGTGACCAGAATCCATACAACCTTTATAGTCAATACTCAAATCAACTTCCGTATTGTCTGCAAAGGTTTGTAAGGCACTACCACCTATAAAAATAAAAATTAAATACAAAAACGTTTTTCTCATAATACGGGTATATTAAATTAGCGCTACAAATATACTCGTAACATGAAAAATACGGAAAGAAATGAATTCAAATAAAATTCAATTCTCATAATTCCCTAATATCGGAATTCAAATAAAATTCAATTTTAAGGATAACGCATTGACTATATGGACTTTATCAAACTGTTAAAATCTTTCGCCTTTCCATTTGTCTTTTCTATCTTGGCATATAGATTTGCTCTTTTCATCGTTATTGCAGAAGGTGTCTTATTCATTATTTCTGCTATATCAACATTAGGAAAGTCCAATTTTACGAGTATACAAATTTTATAGTCATCCATTTTCAAATTGTATTTTTCAAGGATTGCCTTTCTAAAGGCAGGATACAAATTATCAAAGATTTCGATAATCCGCTCCCAATCCTTATTAGTCACATTCTTCTTTTCCTTGATTCTATTGTTCAAGATCGAAATGATATCCAATGCAGACGGCACGTCATTATTCTCACCACAACCATTCGACGCTGCCTCTTGTTTTCGCAATCCTTCCTGCATCTGCTTGATTATGACTTCATAATTATTGCGGTCATTTTCATTTTTCTCATTCAGCTTTCTTATCTCCGAATGGCAGAGGTCTATTTCTTGCTGCTTGTTTTGCATGTTGAGCTCATTCCTGTCATTTGCTTCATCGAGCATATAAGTCAAATGACTATTAAGCATCTTCATTTGAAGGAACCGCTTTTTATGTCTTTCCATCTTAAATATGACAACAAGAACAGACATGAAAAATACAAGTCCCATCAATGCAGAAACAAACACCTTTTCTTTTATCTGGTATCTCAATTGTATATTTTCTTTTTCCTTCTGGTTGAAATTATAAGTAGCGTTCATCTGGGCAACGGTATTCACTGCATTTATGTTATTCACAGAATCGGTCAATATAATGCTCTTTTCAAGATTCTTCTGCGATTTATCCATTTCGCCTTTGTCAAAATAATATGCACACAATGTGGACGTTGCTTTCTGCTTTGTATATACTGTTCCTATTTTCAACAGCTCCTGACTGAAATAGAATACCGAATCCATTTTGTTCTCTCGAGTATATAGATCTATCGCCAAGGAAAATGCGGAAGACTTCACGTTGGGATCGACAGAACGCAATGTCTCCATCAAATAATGCTTTGATTTTGCTATATCATTGATATCAAAATAACAAATAGCCAACGACTGAGAAATGGAATTGTGAAGTCCGTTGTCATTTGTTCTTGCAGACATGTCGTATGCCTTATGCAGCAGAGCCAAACACTTCTGGTATTCTTTTTTGAAATCATATATGGTTGCGATGTCACGCATGCTGAATATCAGGCTGACAGTATCACCGGATATGGAATCACATTTATAAGACTCTTCATACTTCTGGAGCGCATCGTCAAACATTCCTTGGTAAAGGAATAGTCGGCCGGTCTGATTATATATACAGCTGCGGAAATACAGAGGAGTGTTCTCGTCTGTCAGGTCGAGTGCCTTCTGGAAATTCTCCAGACCCTGAGGGGCATCGTTCTTTTTTATGTAGTATTTGCCGAGGTAATAATACGACTGGCAGAGTTTGTCCTTTTCCTCCGTCCCCCTGAAGAAGTCGAGCACATGGAATATCGTGCTGTCCGCCAGGGGCTGGTAGGCATTGTTTGCCGCCTTCACCTTCAGCAGCAGATAATAATTGCGGTCGTAGGCATCTGCCGAGGGTTGGTCGTATTTTTCCGACAACGCCTCCAGACGCGACATCGCCACTTCGGCACTGTCCTTGCAGATGGAGTCTACGGCAGAGAGTTCCTGTGGATAGCGGTGGGATCCGCCACATGAAGACACGACGGCCATAGTGGCCACCGCCAAGAGCAGAATGAGGGCTGACGACGACATTCCGCGCATTATCGTTTGGGTATGCTGTATTATATTCAAAGTCTTTTCCTTTTTTAACCCAAATCGCTTTCTATGTTAATATCCAAATGTTTTGACCATTATTTTCAATTTATGCTGAGATTTTATATTCAGGGGTGAATGTTTGGCGATTTCTGACCATGGCTGTGACCAAATGTACAAGTTTGTTCTTGACATTGTTCAGTGCAACCTGCTTCTTCTTTCCTCGTTCTACGAGGCGCATGTAGTACCTCGCCATAATGGGATTGAAGTTGACGGCAGCTAGTGCCGCTTGCGTCAGCATGGCCTTTATCTGGCGGTTAGCCATATAATGTACATGCGGATCGGAATGCACACTGGTTCCCGAATCTTTGCCAAATGGAGCTAGGCCGTAATAGCAGGCAATCTTGCGTGAGTCGTAGTTGAAACGCCGGAAGTTGTCGGTGTACACCATCAGGCACACAGCGTTCTGCGTTCCTATGCCAGGCACCGAGGTCACGATGGTGAACACCTCGGTGAGTTCCTCGTCCGACTTGATGAGATCGGCAATGCGCTTATCTATCTTCTCTATCTCCTTATTGAGTTCAGAGACGATGTGCCGTCCGCTCTGCGAAATCATTGTCTTGACTGGCGACTTCTCCATAGTGAGTCGCTTTTCGCCTCTACGCACCTGGAAACTGCATCTGTGTCTTACGATCATCTGACGGTATAGGAACAGCTCACGCAGTTGTGTAAGCGACTCGCTAAGAGGCTCGTACATAACGGCTTTATCGTAATTCCTCATGGCGTATTCTGCAATCATCGAGGCGTCAGCACGGTCAGACTTCAATCGTCTAAGACCAGATGCGTCTTTGATGCTCTTTGCGTTCTCAAGCCACATGTCGTAGCCTTTACCGTAGAGGAAGTTGCACAGTCCCTTGCTGTAGTCGCCCGTGTTCTCGCCACAGAAGAGCCACAAGGACGAGTCGATACCGCAGGAATTCTGCTCAACCCACTTGACCAACTGCCTATAGCCAGACACGGTTGTCTTGAACTCGTTGAACACTCTAGCAGCGGTTTCTGCCAGTCCGTCTGCAAAAAGGATAGCCACATCAACTTTTTCTTTCGAAAAATCAACTCCGATAAATAAATTCTTCATAACTTTGTACGAGTTATATTGTGTAGAATTGGTCAATAGTTGTATGGACTAACACTCTAACAAGGCTCAGAGCCGATAACTTTCTATCTGGTCTTTGCAACTATGTCGATGAGGACCTAAACGATTTATAGCTTTACGGCTGGGTCATTAGCTGGTTTACCTCTTCGACAGACCGATTCTACCTTTTTACAACAAAGGTACGAAACTGTCTTTAGCAATCATAGTTTTACCTTGATTATTTTGGAGTTTATGCGACTTCGTCGCAATCTTCTGCAAACTTAGAGGTCATTAGGCCGTTTATTGTATTTTTTAATTACTGCTTGCAGTCTTTAGTTTTTTATAAGGCGCCTTTTGTCTGTTTTTAATTCGTAATAGCTCGCTATTACTCATTAAAAGCCAAACAAAATCCACTCTTCTAAAATAACAAAATCCAAGCAAGCCCTAACGGCCGATTCGGGTTTAAGTTTCCACAAAAGTAAGGATTTTATTGCTACCTGCAAAGTTTTATGAAGAAAAACGCATATCAACGGGAAAGAAATATTGCCGACCAGTAGGACTTTTGGGAATCACATAAGGACAGGCTCTTCTCAACCCGTTGGCGGAATTAATTTAATCAATATGAGTGAAAGTTGCACATATCACTGATTCTTAGAAAAACCAAGAATTTCTGAAAAGCTGTCAGACTGTCTGGTTTTTTGTTGTAATATTCTGACAGTCAAATAGTTGACCACCTTACAACTGTCAGCCAATTGTCTGGATGGTTTGCTGATGAGAGAAATTCAGACGATAAGATTTGTATGCGTTGGCAGAATACTGAAAACAGGAATATGAGTATTACAACATTAACATATTGGGCATGAGTCTGACAGCAAATCTGCCCAACAGGGGCAAGCAGCGTGCCCATGTTGGGTAACGTGCTTTCCCCACTTGGGCAAGCGTCGTGCCCATTTTAGAACAAACTGACATTAGGATTAAGTGCACTAAATCAATTCCGCCAACGGGTTATATTTTGGCAATGATTCTTGGATTTCATTATGGACTTATTCGAGCAAGTGCTGGAGCACTTCATTTTTCTGGTAACTTCTCTTATGACAAGTTCTCTGACATCAGTCCCACCTAACCACAAGCCCACTCTAACCTTCCCCAAGGGAAGGAACATATTACTCCGGCTATTGGCATCAGCCCCCACCTAACCTCCCCCGAAGGGGAGGGACTGATACCAATGGCTGTCTGATTGCCGTCTATAGACACCTGAATATCAATAACTTGACACTAACAGAAGTAACATGCATCTCCCCTATGGGGGAGAACGAGAGGGGGCTGATGTCAGCAGGAAAATCATCTACCTTGGTTTTTTCCTGTTTATCGCTCTTATCTTTGGAATAAGCGGAACATCGGGATAAAAAATAAATAGATTCTGAAGATTTCATTATCAATGAAATCGTATTCTCCGCTCGGTTTAGATAAAATCCTCACGCTCGGAAATGTGAATAAATTCCCATTTCTCTCACTTAATCGGATTTTTGCATTATCTTTAGATAAGATAAGCGGCACCTCGGCAATAAAAATGAAAGTCTTTTGGCCTTTCATTTTGTATTGCGCTCGGTTTGCATTATCTTTGCAGGCAGAATGCAGAGATGGTTGAAAATATTGTTTATCGTCGCGACACTCGCAATGAGTGGCATGACGCCGGCTTTCGCCTCCGGTCATCATGATGATGACGGGAAGCGGAAAGAGACCGACATGCTCGTGGAACAGACAAGCAACCAGCAGGCGGTGCTCAGCAATGCCAACGAACTCGCCCACCTCTGCTGCTCAAGGCCGGAGCGCGTGGTGCCGTCATCATTTAATTTCTACAACACGCTGCACTCCACGGCCAGGCCAAACACTTTGTTTCATATCCAAAAGAATTCTTTCTGCCACTACCGCGGACTTGGCATTCGCACATCCCGGCGGATAACGGCAGCGCCCTCGTCAGCGTATTATGTGCTGACGCTGCGGCATCTGATTTGTTAGCTCCCGTCATGCCGGTTGGCATGGGTGGCTCAATGACCGTTGTCATAGCCACAAGAGGGAGAAAAAGGAAAAATCCGAACCGGTCGTCAGACACACAGCAAGCAGTAATGAAACAAGGGATTACTGCCGATGACCGTATGGGAACAAACATAACAAACCAGAAATCAAAAGAAACAACAAAATGGCAAGATTCAACAATCTGGCAATGTCGAAAGACCTTGCCAAAGACAACCGTATATCAACGACAAAATCATTTTTCGGACTCTGTTCCAAGACGAAGTATGACGCCACAGGCAGCCTCATCAGCGGTTCAAAGCGCGAATACACCGCCGAAGCAGGAGGCAAGATAGAGCGTGCGCTCAAGGCCTCTGCCGACAAGCAGGCATCACTGCTGGCAGCCATCGGCAAACTGCCCACCACCACGCTCGGCAACTATCTCCTCGAGGAGTGTCATTCTGCCGACAGCGAGTTTGCCGCCCTGCAGCTGTTCCAATACTCACACATGAGCTATCAGCCAGTGAGCAGCGTTTGCGTTTTCGAGGGCAACGATGCCAAGACCGTGGTGGGAAGTCTGTAATCACAAAAAAAAACAAGTAATATCGACAAGGGGGATGACCAGTCAATGCGACCGGTCATCCCCCATTTTTTTTCAGTTTCAGACGGTCATTATGCCGTCAGTGATAACAGATCAGCCTCATCCCACCCAAAAGATATAGGCAAGACTGACACAGCTGATGCTCACCCAAAGCAGCACGCCCTGAATGAGCGGTTTGATGCCAACGCTGCGCAGCGTCTCCCTGGTGAGCGACGCTCCGATGAAGAACAGCGAGAGAGTGATGAGATGCTTGGCGAGTTTCGCCACGGCACCGCTGAACTCACCACCCACCGACGCTGCAGCATCACCGATCAGCGAGGCATTGCTCAGGATGTAGGTGTTGAAGATTATCGCCACCACAAACCAGATGATGAAGCGAGGCACACAGCTATACCATGGTTTCGAAGCCCCATCTGTCTGAGCCAGCGAACGGCGGAAGAAGAACGGAGTGACCAGAGCGAGAACCACTATCCACAGCGCCCGTGTCAGTTTGATGGTGGTAGCCACCTCCAATGCGCTCACGCCCTGGCTCGCCACCAGGTCGGGATGCATCTGGTCGTATGCCGCACCGGCTCCCACTACGGAAGAGGTGTCGTGGATGGCAATCGCCGCCCACATTCCGAACTGCTTCATCGTCATCCCCAAGGCATCGCCGATGGATGGGAAGATGAATAGCGCTATGCCATTGAGCACGAACACCACGCCGAGCGCCACCGACATGCTCTCAGCCTTAGCCTTGATGATAGGACCGACGGCAGCTATTGCCGAACCGCCACATATCGCCGTGCCGGAACTGAGCAGATAGCTCGTCTGCGAGTCCACACCGAGCAGTTTTCTGCCGAACAGCCATCCCAGGGCGAGCGTGCCGAACACGCTGACCACTGTGAATATCATTCCCTCGCTGCCAGAGGCGAGCGCCTTGTCCACATTCATTCCGAAACCGAGTCCGATGACGGAATACTGAAGGAGCTTCTTCGACATCGTCTTGTTGAACACCGGGAACGCCTTGCCCAGCAGCAACGCGAAGGCGAAACCGATGGCAAGAGCCACCGGCGACGACACCCAATGTGCTATCCACGACAGCGAACCCATGTCGAGTCCGAACACTTCTTCGGCGAATCCCAACAACAGCGACACGCCGATAACAGCCACAACAACGATGTAGCAGATTTCATTTCTTTTCATTACGATTGATGTTTTATCGATTGTTTCAAAAAAACTTGCAAATTCATGCAAAGGTAATCATAATTAGTGTATTTACAATGTTGCCTGCATTTTTTGTTTCTTTTTTTATCTATAACCTTGATTCTGGAACCGATATTTTTCATAAATTTGCAGGATTGTATCGCAACGACAAGCAAAAAGAAGAACAAGGAAGGAGCATACTGTAAATGAAGAACAAATATATGATAATCGCCATACTCGCTGCCGTATGCTGCGCAGCGGCAATAGTCTATGCCCTGCGCTGGCGGATGGAAGAGGAGCTTCCACAGAAGCCCACCGCCGTGCGCCGCATAGCGACAAGGAAAAGGCAGGCACCGGAAAAGAAACCGGAAGAGGAGAAGACTGAGGAAAAGAAGGAGCCCACCACCCCACCGTTCATCAACGGCACCGTGACCGACACGGAAGGCAACCCGATGGCGGGCGTAGTGGTGAGCAACGGCATTGACTGCGCCGCCACCGACTCGCTGGGACGCTACAAACTGCCCAACGACTCCACGGCACGCTTCGTATTCTTCACCGTGCCGGCAGACTGCGAGGTGCCCGTACACTCTGCAAAAGACCACACCGCACATTTCTACAAGCCCATCATCAAAGGTGTGTCGCGATACAGTTTCACACTGAAGAAGCTGGCGGGAGGAGTGGAGAAATACTACAAGATGATAGTGCTTGGCGATCCACAGGTGACCAACGACTTCAACCCATACTACAACGGCCCCGACGACAAGCCGCTGGAAATCGGCGATGTGGAGAGGTTTGCCACTGAAACGATGGCAGACATAAGACGCACGATACGTTCGCTGCCACAAGAAACACCGATCTATGGGCTCAGCATGGGCGACGACGTGCAATACTACGGCGGTTTCAACCCTATGCTCGAAAAGCAGATAAGAGAAGTGCTCGGTTCGTCGAAGATGAGGATATTCTCTGTCATCGGCAACCACGACCAGGACAACAACCCGGAATATCTGAACAAATGGGAAGAGGCATGGGGACCGACAGACTATTCATTCGACCGCGGCAACGAACACTATGTGTGTTTCAACAACGTGAGGTTCCACGGCAAATACGCCTCATACTATTCGCCCGGCGAACTCTCCGACAGTCAGATGAAATGGCTGCGACAAGACCTGGCGCTGACGCCCAAGAGCAAGAAGGTGGTGCTCTGCTACCACATCCCCTTCACCTTCGGCACCAGTCCCTTCGGCAAAGCCCGTCCTCTCAGCGCCGCTCATGAGAAGGGCCACTACTCATCATCGCGCCTGCCGGCATTGCTCTCGCTGCTCAGCGAATTCAGCGGAGGCTACGAGTTGTTCTGCGGACACACGCATTTCGCCATCAACCACGAGACGGAGATTGACGGTCACCACGTGATAGAACACTGCCATGCCGCCGCCTGCGGAAACATTTGGCAGTCGAACATCAACATCTGCGGCACTCCAAACGGATATTACGTTTACACCTTCAGAGGCGGCCGCATGGTGAGCTGCTACTACAAAGGCACCTTCTGGGACGCCCACAAGCAAATGACACTGTTTCATGCCGACACCGACTTCAACGGCGAGTCGTATGCCGCCGACTGGGACCTTCCTCGCGACCGCAGGATAATAGTAGCCAACGTATTCAATGCCGACTCCCGCTGGCGCATCACTGCCGAAGAGAACGGAGTGGAATATCCCATGCACCGCATCAACTCGAAGGGACAGGACGCCTTCGCCACCGGCTACCACCACAAATATGCCGTGGCAACGAGTTTCCGCTTCATCAGCAAGCAGAACAGCTATCTCATCATGAACCACCTATATTATTATGAGCCGAAGAGCACCGAATCCAAGATAAGGATAATAGCCCGCGACCCCTACGGCCACACATTCACGGAAGATGCCGAAAACATCGTCACGGAACCTTTCTTCAACTATGCACATTATTATAAGTAGACGAGTTGACAAGTTGACGAGTAGACAAGAGGCATAGAGACAAAAAGACGAGTAGACAAAGAACATTAGTATTGAAAACTTGCTATCACAAGCAATACTAATCTCCTTGTCTACTTGTTTACTTGTCTACTCGCCAAGAATCACTTCCACATCACCTTGCGGCAAGTGCCATCAGAATATCTCACGATATACATTCCGCCATGACGAGGAGCGTCAGTCAGCTGTCCGCTGACAGTATATACCGATACCACCTTGGCATTCTGCTGCACATCAGAGCCGGCGGTCACTATGCCGTCCATCTTGCCCTTGTATTCCACACATGGAGCGATAGCCATCGACGTAGGGTCGTCGGTATTCTCAAACCACTTGAAGGAGCCGAGTCCGTTGCCATTTTCGTCCTGATCCTCCACGAGCTGCCATGCCGTGTTCTTGTTGCCTTCACCACGGCGCAGACAGAAGATGGAGATGTCGTCGCTGGTATACGGCGATTCTTCGAGAGAAGAGTTAGGGAATGGTCCCACCACTACAAAGAACTCCTCGCCGGCCTTCAGGTCCACCGTAGTGTCGAGATTGAACTTGGTGGCAAGATAGTCGTCGTCGCTATATTGCAAGTCTGCCGTCTTTACCGTAGATGTGGCGAGCACCTCTCCCGGTTCACCGTTGTCTGCCACGGCATTCACCGTGAGCACGATAGGACAATCGGCATCGAGAGCCGTTACCGAAGCGAAGTATACCGCAACCTCTGAAATGATGGCATTCGCCAGAGGCGCCTTGTATTTCTCTGCAAACTTGTTGATGCCGAGCCAGTTGCTACCGGCATAGTTGCCATACCAGCCCAGGGTGATCTTCTCAAGACTCTTGTTCTCCTCGCTGCTGATATTCCACACATACTGTGCGCCACCTGCCTGCACCGCATATTGCAATACGTCGTTGCTCTGTCCGGCGGCATTCTTCGCAGTCAGGCCCACGCTGACGGTGCCCTTCTTGATGAACGTCACCGTAGGATTCTGCTCCGTGCTCGTCTCCTTGTCGGCAAACTGGAACACCCAGTTCCATTCCGTAGGATTTCCAGTTGACAGGTCGCGGAACGTCACCGGAACGTCTGTAGGCACGAACACGCCAACCCACGGACTCTCATATCCCTCTTCCGGCAATCCGATGAGAGCCGTTGGAGCTTTCTGTGAAACCACCACCAGACCCTTGCGCTCCATCTTGTCGCTTTCGTCACCACGCTTCACGGTGAGAGTGACATCATAGGTTCCTGCCACGTTGTATCTCACCACAGGATTCTCCTCTGCAGAGGTCTCCGTGTCAGCACCAGGGAATTCCCATTGCAGCGTCTCCGGACTGCCCTTGGCAAGACTCTTGAACGTTATGCTCTCACCTTCGAAGATATGAATCTCATCTGCTGCGGCAGGGTCTGACTTGACAAGGCGGAAACCATCAAGGGCAAGATCCTCGCCTCCAAACGGATAGTCGAACACGAACTTCACTTTCTTGCCTGTGTATGCAGCAAGGTCGAACGAGAATTTATTCCAGCCAGGTCCTGTATAAGAATTATCCTGCGCCCAGTCGAAAGCATTCAGCAGAGTGGCGCTCTCATTGGTTTCTGTATCAATGATGTTGAATGTCCACTTGCCGAAAACGAGGTATGGCGCCTGGAAGTATGCGTAGAATTCAACGTTGCTCCCCTCCTCTATTGTCAGCTCCGGACTCGTGAGCTTTGCATTGCCCGTTTCCTGAGCATTATAGGATATTGCGATGGAATATGCGTCGTCTGCCTTTATAGAACTGAACTTCTTGTTTACAAGATTCCATCCGTTGTCTGCTGTCCAATCATTCATCTCCTCTGCAGAGTCAAACCCCTGGTCGTAGTATGCCGTCGCCGCCCTGTCGGTGGTGAAATCGGCCTTCAGCGGTTCGTTGATGACGAACTGTGCCGTAACGACCTCACTGTTCTGGTTGTATCCACGTGTCATGACATACAGCGTGCAGCTCTTGTCGATAGTAAACGAGGTGGTCTTGCCTTCCACTACAGTGCTCTTCGTATAGTCATCCTGGAATTCCTCGGCATCCTTTGCCTCGGTGGAATACCATATCGTCACGGCATTCTCGTCATCGGTAGTCACCGTGACCTCCTGCGGAGCATCGAACGTGCCGCCCAGCGGAGTCACCACCGGAGTCTTCAGCGGCTGCTTGGCCTCAACGGTGACAAACATCTTTGCCGCTCCCGGCTTGAACTCGTCATTGCCGGCAAAGGTGGCAGTGATGATAACGGTCTGAGTGAACTCCACATACGAAGTGGCAAGAAATCCCTTGTCGTCAACCGAACATACGTCCCACTGCGACGAACTGTATTCTATCGGTGACAGTTTGTTCGGATTGAGCAGGTCGGCATATCCGTCATCGCCTGATGTGAGCGTGATGTTCTGCTGATAGAAGCTCAGCTGCGGATCTTTGCGTATCACATACTTTGCCTCAACCACATCACTGTAATCCTCTCCTTCCTGCACCACAGCCTTTATGGTGGTGGTCTCAGCGATATCCAGAGGAGCGGTGTAGGTCATACGGGTGCCGTCAGCCAGTTTAGGATTGCTGCCGTCGGTGGTATAATAGATGATGCGGTTCTCCGCCACCGTAGTGGTCTCCGTAGTTATCGCCACGCTCTGCGCCTCGTCGTAGGTGCCGGCGGCAGGTGTGAATACCGGAGGCATGACGGCAGACTGTTCCTTCTCGTAGTCCACCTCTATCTTGCGCAGATAGACGGGGCCCTTGTTCTCGCTCGTCTGGTTTATCGTGATTTCTATCTCTCCTTCCCGGGCATCGGCTATGGTGAATGCATACTCCGTCTCTGTGGCAGAGAGACTTGCCGAAGCCGACTTGCCGCACTGATAACTGCTGCCGTTCACCTTCACTGAGACATCTCCGGCATATTCCGCTTTCTGCAGATAGGCTTTTACGCGCACTGCCGTCACCTTGCCGACAATGCCGCCGGTCCAGAGCCGGACGCTTGATGGCGGTTCGGAAGCAGAACCGACATACTGTCCTTTGTTTGCCGTATAAGCATAAGTTGTGGTACCCACTGCAGAGATGTTCCACTGCAGTCCGTTCAGCTCTGCGGTATAGAAATCCTTTTCCACACGGTTTGTGCCGAAGTTATAGAATCCCTGTCCGCCATTAGCTTTTGAAGTATTCCACTCAAACGACCATGTGTCGGCATTCACCACCTGGGGCAGAAATGCGAGCAGAAATGCAAATAAGAATAGATAGTTCCTCTTCATAAGCATAAATGTTGAGAGTAAGACAAAAATGTTTCTTTCTGTAAGCGAAACAACGCTACAAATATACAATAATTAATCATACAAGCAAAAATAATTACGATTAATCAGTATATTTCTTGATAAATCCATAAAACCAAATCGCTTTCTATGTTAATATCCAAATGTTTTGACCATTATTTTCAATTTATGCTGAGATTTTATATTCAGGGGTGAATGTTTGGCGATTTCTGACCATGGCTGTGACCAAATGTACAAGTTTGTTCTTGACATTGTTCAGTGCAACCTGCTTCTTCTTTCCTCGTTCTACGAGGCGCATGTAGTACCTCGCCATAATGGGATTGAAGTTGACGGCAGCTAGTGCCGCTTGCGTCAGCATGGCCTTTATCTGGCGGTTAGCCATATAATGTACATGCGGATCGGAATGCACACTGGTTCCCGAATCTTTGCCAAATGGAGCTAGGCCGTAATAGCAGGCAATCTTGCGTGAGTCGTAGTTGAAACGCCGGAAGTTGTCGGTGTACACCATCAGGCACACAGCGTTCTGCGTTCCTATGCCAGGCACCGAGGTCACGATGGTGAACACCTCGGTGAGTTCCTCGTCCGACTTGATGAGATCGGCAATGCGCTTATCTATCTTCTCTATCTCCTTATTGAGTTCAGAGACGATGTGCCGTCCGCTCTGCGAAATCATTGTCTTGACTGGCGACTTCTCCATAGTGAGTCGCTTTTCGCCTCTACGCACCTGGAAACTGCATCTGTGTCTTACGATCATCTGACGGTATAGGAACAGCTCACGCAGTTGTGTAAGCGACTCGCTAAGAGGCTCGTACATAACGGCTTTATCGTAATTCCTCATGGCGTATTCTGCAATCATCGAGGCGTCAGCACGGTCAGACTTCAATCGTCTAAGACCAGATGCGTCTTTGATGCTCTTTGCGTTCTCAAGCCACATGTCGTAGCCTTTACCGTAGAGGAAGTTGCACAGTCCCTTGCTGTAGTCGCCCGTGTTCTCGCCACAGAAGAGCCACAAGGACGAGTCGATACCGCAGGAATTCTGCTCAACCCACTTGACCAACTGCCTATAGCCAGACACGGTTGTCTTGAACTCGTTGAACACTCTAGCAGCGGTTTCTGCCAGTCCGTCTGCAAAAAGGATAGCCACATCAACTTTTTCTTTCGAAAAATCAACTCCGATAAATAAATTCTTCATAACTTTGTACGAGTTATATTGTGTAGAATTGGTCAATAGTTGTATGGACTAACACTCTAACAAGGCTCAGAGCCGATAACTTTCTATCTGGTCTTTGCAACTATGTCGATGAGGACCTAAACGATTTATAGCTTTACGGCTGGGTCATTAGCTGGTTTACCTCTTCGACAGACCGATTCTACCTTTTTACAACAAAGGTACGAAACTGTCTTTAGCAATCATAGTTTTACCTTGATTATTTTGGAGTTTATGCGACTTCGTCGCAATCTTCTGCAAACTTAGAGGTCATTAGGCCGTTTAATGTATAATTTTAATAACTGCTTGCAGTCTTTTGCTCTTTATAAGGCGTCTTTTGCTTGTTTTTAATTCGCAATAGCCCGCTATTACTCATTAAAAGCCAAACAAAATCCACTCTTCTAAAAAACAAAATCCAGGCAAGCCCTAATGACCGTTTTGGGTTTATAGTGTCGCATCTGGAATCAACATGTGCTGCGAAGTATCATAGTATCATTCTTGGCCGCCGCCAAGCCTCTAAAGCTCTATAGACTAAAGACTTAACCAGATGATACTTTTCTGGATATTTTACAGAAAAGCATCACAGATATATCATAGAAGTATCATGCCTTTCGGCATCCCATATTTCCCCCCACGCCAGGGGGAAGACATCCCCACATTAGGGGGTTCTGTTCCCCACGGCGTGGGGGAAATCCGAGGTCAATATTTTACGAATTACAAGTCTATGTTTTACGAATAGCAAGTCTATGTTTTATTCATGAAATGCCGGTTGTCCTTGTCATTGTTTATGGTTTTGTTTTGGCAAACATACCCAAAAACAAAAATACAGGCAAAATACGTTCGTAAAGGAGATGCCAAAAGCGGACAAATGTAAATAAAACATTAAACTGTCCAGACAATTACCAGATGGTTTTTTCGCCATAAATAACACACAAGTATCTGATTGACAAGCACTTTCACACCCACGACCAGATGACTGACGGTTTTCTTGAAAAATTCGTTGATTTATGAAAAAACCGTTGTAGCAACACGAATCCATCTATCGGGATGCATTAACCCCCAAACGGTCTAATGACCGGTTTGGGTTAAACCTACCAATACCCATCACTCCACATCTCCCGGTCTCACTCCGTATTCCTCCTTGAATCTCTTGGCGAAATACGACGAAGTGGTAAAACCTACTTCGTAGGCTACTTCGGAGATGTTCTTGTCGGTGGTTTCGAGCAGGCGCTTTGCCTTTGCCAGACGGGCTTTGCGAAGGAGGTCTACCACAGAATAGCCGGTGAGCGCCTTCACCTTGCGATAGAGCTGCACACGGCTGAGGCCCATCTCGCTGCCAAGGTCTTCTACGGAATAGTCGGCATCGGGGATGTGGCGCTTTATGGCATCGCGCAACTGGGAGACGAAGGTCTTGTCTTTCTCGCCGAGAGCGTCCTGCTCCTGCTGTTCCTGCTGCGAACCGGAGAAGATGAGCTTCAGCTGCGAACGGCTCTTCAGCAGGTTGGCGACACGTGCCATAAGGGTGTCGACAGAGAATGGCTTGGTGATGTAGGAGTCGGCTCCCGTGTTGTAGCCCTCTATCCGCTGATCTTCCAAGGTTCTTGCCGTGAGAAGTATCACGGGGATGTGGCTCGTGGCGATGTCGGTCTTCATGCAGCGACAGAATTCCAGTCCGTCCATCACCGGCATCATGACATCGCATACCACCAGCTGCGGCACGTTCTTCTTTGCCACCGAGAGGCCCTCTTCGCCATTCTGCGCTTCCATCACATTGTATGAAGACGAGAGAACGGAACGTATATACGACCTCATGTCGGCATTGTCGTCGATGACGAGTACGAGAGGGCGGTCGCTGTCGTAGTCTTCGCTGCCTGTCACCAGCGAGAGGTTTCGTTCCGCCACGACATCCTTCACCGAATAATCGTCGATGAGCTGCGTGTCGGACTGTATCTCGGTCTGCTTGTCAAGCGTGGCGTCATATCCCGGCTGGGAGTCGGGGATGACGAAGGAGAAGGTGGATCCCCTGCCCTGCCGGCTCTCCACCTGCACCGTTCCATGGTGTAAGTCTACATAAGCCTTCACGATGGCGAGTCCGATACCCGTGCCACCCACGGAGTCGGCAGCCTGATAGAAGCGTTCGAAGATATGGCGTTGGTCTTCCTCCGACATTCCCTTTCCGGTGTCTGCAACGCTGACCGTGCATCTGCCGCCGGCATGAGCCAGCGTCACGGTGATGGTGCCCTTTGCCGGAGTGTATTTCAGGGCGTTGGTCATGAGGTTGAAGAACACATGAGCTATCTTCTCACGGTCGGCAATCACGATGCTGCGGTCCTCGCTTGTCTCCATACCTACGCTGATGCCCTTTCTCTCTGCCACGGCACTGAAATCCTCTGTCCATGCCTTCAGGTCGGCGGCGATGTCGAAGCGGTTGAGAGAGAGTTTCGCCTTCTCGTTCTGTATCTTGCGGAACTCCAGTATCTCACTCACCATCTGGGAGAGGATTCCAACGTTGCGACGTATCATCTCAACGAGTTTCCGCATTTCGCCACTGATGGTGGGACTATCCGCCAAGCGTTCGGCAGGTCCGGAGATGAGGGTGAGCGGAGTGCGCAGCTCATGGGAGATGTTGGTGAAGAAGCGCAACTGCGTCTGAGTCATCCTCTCCATGTCGTCGGTCATCTTCTTCTGCTTCTGAATGCTCTCCTGCAGCTGGGCATTGTATCGCTTCTTTGCCAGATATGCCTTCAGGGCAAGCACACAGACGATGATGAGCATCGCCACGAGGAAGAGCAGCATGAAGAGATAGCTGCGCTGGGTGTCGAAGGCATTGGTGGTGTTTTCCACCCTGCGGCTCAGCGATATCAGATTGTCGCTCTGGCGCTTCATTTCTTCGTCTTGCATGAGCAGCACGTTGGCGTTGTCGGTGGTGACGAGCGCCGAGGAGAGGAGGTTTTCTCTCTTGAACTTCCTCTTCTCTAATATGTCCAACGCCAGCTCCATCACCTTGTCGCCCCGTGTGGGATAGATATACGAAGCCAGCAGTTCGCCGTCTCTCACCATCTGCAGTCCGCCGC